>JAZOMD010000032.1:0-1699 GCA_045653745.1 Eubacteriales bacterium
CACAAACGGCACAGTCTCGCTCCTTGCCTCAATGATAGGCATTACGGCGCTCATTTTCTGCGCCAAGGGCAACCCCACGGGTCAGTTGCTTATTATAATTTTCAGCGCGATGTACGCCTACGTCTCCATCACGCTCCGCTACTACGGCGAGGCTATTACCTACCTCGGTATGAGCGCACCGATGGCGCTCTGGGCGCTTATCTCCTGGATAAGAAACTACGATAAGGAAAAGGCAGAGGTCAGAGTCGGCGCACTTACGCACGCGGAGAAATTTCTCCTTCTCCCAACGACCGCGGCGGTGACGTTCGGCTTCTATTTTATCCTTAGCGCCTTCGGCACGGCAAATCTCTTGCCGAGCACCCTCTCTATTGCAACGAGCTTTATCGCGGTATATCTCACCGCACGCCGCTCGCCCTACTACGCCCTTGCCTATACCTTAAACGATATAGTGCTTATCGTCCTCTGGTCGCTCGCGCTCGGCGAGAGCCTCTCCTACCTCTCGGTGGTTATCTGCTTTACGGTATTTCTCGTGAGCGATATTTACGGCTTTATCTGCTGGAACAGAATGAAAAAGCGTCAGAATGTAAAATAAAGATTACAAAAACAAGAAAAAAGCTCTCTTTTGCAAGAGAACTTTTTCTGTTTAAAGAGAAGAATTTTCGGTGTACTTCCTTTTGGTTTTCAGTATATAAAGATAAAGGAAGCTTGCAAGAAGCGGAAATAGCGCGCCGATAAGAATACCGAGGCGCATACCGAGACCCTCGGGAGTTAAGGAGAGGTGCTCGGCAAGAGAGGCGAGAGTGGGGCTTGCCGCGGCGACGTCTGTAACGAGACCGACGAGCTGAGGGCCGACCGATGCACCTAGGTCTCCGCCTGCCGCCATCATAGCATAGACGAGCACGCCGCCCGAGCTGCGCGAGGCTCCGACGAGCACACCGCCCGGCCAGAGCATAGAGGTTGCAAGACCCGTGAGCGCGCAGGCGACAAGACCCACGACGGGGTGCGGCGCAAGAGCCGCGGTTATATAAAGGAGCGTCGCCGCGATACCGCCAAGGAGCAGTATTTTCTCGATATTTTTACCGTAGCGCGAATAGAGCGTTCTGCCGATGCCAAGCGTCAGCGCAAAGGCGGCAACGCCGAGTAGGTCGCCGACGGCCTTCGGAAGACCGATAGCCGCCTCGAGGTAGCTCGAGGACCACTGCGACATCGTGCACTCTGCCGCACCGCCAAGGAAAATAGCGAAAAAGCATAGCCAGAGCGCAGGAGACTTGAAGACCGAAACCACGCCCGAGGCGCGCTCGGGAGTCTCGAGACTTGGAAGTGTCGAGGAGAAATAAAGCACCGCCGCCGCGACGGGTATCAGCGTGTAAATAAGGACGAGCCCCTGCCACGCGCTCTCACCGAAGAAAAAGAGGTAGAGCGTCGAGAGGATAACCACGCCGACCGTGCCCCAAGCGTAAATCGAGTGGAGCGCGCTGACCTCGCGGTCGGGGTTTTCCGAGGGGAGTGCCGCGATAACGGGTGTTATAAGCACCTCGACGAACGCGCCCGAGGCTGCAAAAACGAGCGTTCCGAGCACGAGCCCCGAAAAGACCTTCTCGGGGAAAATAATCGGCGCACCGGCAAATAGCAAGAGCCCGACAAAGCAGAGCGGCGGTATCATCTTCACCGCTGTGCGCATATTTATCTTATGCGAGAA
>JAZOMD010000033.1:0-6320 GCA_045653745.1 Eubacteriales bacterium
ACCGATGAGTGCGCACGGGCGCTTTACTCCGGGGAAGACGTTCTCAACGACGGCTCCGCCCTCGTCTATGACGGCACCGGGGGTTATTCCGCGCTCCTTAAAGAGGTTTACAATAGCTGGAGCACCGCCGCCGTTTATCTCCTCGTCGCCGCCAAAGGCGAAATAAATATCGTTTTTGGGGATAAACCCTTCAGCGATAAGCTGCTCTGCCGCCTGAAGGACACCGTTAAGAGTTCCCTTGGTATCGAGCGTACCTCTGCCCCAGAGAACACCGTTTTCAATTACGCCACCAAAAGGCGGCTTTTCCCAATTTTCGGGCACCACGCTCACTACGTCGTAGTGCGACATAAGGACGGTGGGCGATTTATCGCTGACGCCCTTCCATCTGTAAAGAAGAGCTCTGTTTCCGACCTTTGTGAACTCGCACCTCTCGTGCACCCCGGGGAAAAGGCGTACAAGAAGCTCCTCGAATTTACGGAACTCCGCCTCGTCCTCTAAGGACTTATCCTTACTCGATACGGTGCGGCATTTTATCATTTCTGCGAGGTCCTGCACCGCCTTTTCGTTGTTCACGAAGACGGGCTCGTGCTTTTCTTCGCTCTCGCTTTTGGGCTTAAACGCCAGCGCACGAGCAATTATAACCACCAGAAAGAGGAAAACGAGTGCAAGTGTAGAAAGTAATAGAATCTCTGGAAAACTCAAAGTTCAAACCTCCTTAAAGAATTCCTTTTTTATAGAGAAGCCTTGACACAAAGATGGTAAAGAGAACTCCGACGGGAACCATAATTCCGACAGTGGAAGAATCGAGCGCAGGAACGAAGATAAATAGAATAAGCATAAGTAAAACGGGAGCTACGGCTATCTTCCAATTCTTCGACACGAGAGCAACGCCGAGCGCTCCAAAAAGTGCGGGAAGCATCTGGTCAAAGGCAGGGGTGAGAACCTGTGCGGAGAGGATAGGCTTAAGAGGCACTATAAGGATAACGCCTATTACGATAACGACCGTGGTTACTATCGAGGACACTGCGATGGCGATGGTCGAAATTATCTCGCCTTCCTCGCTTTTCGCGTCAACCTTCGCATTTTCAAGTGCGTTTATAGCGCAGGGGAGCTTAAGGTTGGAGATATTACCCGTAACGAAGGAGAGGTAGGAGCCACCTGCACCGAGCATAGGGATAAAGGTGATAACCTCTACGGCACCGACAGCCCAATACATAGGAGCCGTTGCCAGAAGTCCAAGGCCAACACCGCGCCAATCGGGCACAGCCTTGAATATAAGTCCGACGATTACCGGGAACATAAGAAGAATTATCATTACCGCGATATTCCATATACTTCCGTCGCGGTGAACGCAGTCCATATAGGAGATATTTTTCTTTTCTTTCATTTCTTTTGCCTCCCTTTAGCCGAGCCACGCGGTAATCGGAATAGCGATAGCCATTCCTGCAACCATACAGATGGGAAGGGCGTAATCGTTAAGCCATTTCCATTTGAGCTTTTTCATCAATACGCCGATGATGCACATAGAAACAGCGCTCACCGCCATAACGAGGACGGGAACAAGACCCGAGGTCGAGGAAACCTGCTCGACTATCTCCTTCCCCGTTTCGGGGTCCTTCGAGGTTATCTCGAAGATACCGCCCTCCGAGGTCCAAAGACGGGATACATCACAGAAGACGAAGCCGACGAATGCCGAAATCATACCGATAAAGAGGGAGTTCTGAAGAATATCGCTCCATCTCTTGTCCTTTTTCTCAAAGGAGACGAGGCCCTTCTGATACTTCTTTGCAACAACGGGAACGAGCCATATGCCCACCATTATGGACACGGTCATTACTATCGCTATGGTGACGTACTGCGAGGCGGACATCGCTTTTGAAAGCTCGGCAAGGGTCGCTCCCATACCGCTCGCCGCATTTGCCGCCGCTATTGCCTCGTAGGAGAGCGAGCCGACGACCGAAAGCCTGAGCCAAGGGAGAGCTATACCGAGAGATTTTGAAAGAGCTATAACGGTGATTACTATTGAAACCGCAGGCGCGATAGTGAATATTGCCGCGGTGATAATCGTCTTTTTGACAACTTTAGCGTCCATTTTAATAGCTTTAGCGCGTTTGACAGCCTTTAACATAAAATAAACAGACTGCCCGAGCACCACCGCTATTATCGCGCCGACAAGCACGAATAGTATAGGATGGTCGGGAGAAAACATATTCTTTTCCTTTCGTATCAGTTATTGTGAAAGAGCTTTTTAGTCTGGTATTTAGGCTCACAGGAGAGATTAACCCCGAGCTTACGGAAGGTAGATGCATCAACCTGCGAAAGAATTACGGTAGAATGAACCTCCGCGTATCTTATTCCGGGAATAGCATCGAACGCCCTCTTTGCGTAAGGATTATTTACCGCAGAAACCGAAAGGGCTATAAGCACCTCGTCGGTATGGAGACGGGGGTTATGGTTACCGAGATTTTCCACCTTAAGCTTCTGTATGGGCTCAATAATCTCGGGGGATATGACGTCGGTTTCCTTATCAATACCGGCTATTGCTTTAAGAGCGTTAAGAAGGGCTGCCGAGGATGCGCCGAGAAGATTCGAGGTCTTTCCGGTTACGACCCTTCCGTCGTTAAGCTCGATGGCTACTGCGGGAGCACCCGTTTCCTCTGCCTTTTCATTAGCCGCACTTACGCATCTTCTATCATTCTCGGGCACGCAGGAAAGCTTACGGAGAAGAAGCTCGATTTTCTGAATCTCAATCTCGTTTCCGCTACCCTTACGCATATTGCAAAGAGCGTTATAGTGTCTTCTGATTATCTCCTGCTTTGCCGCGTCACAAACCGCATCGTCATCATAGATGCAGAAGCCTGCCATATTTACACCCATATCGGTAGGAGACTTATAGGGGCACTCGCCGAGTATTCCCTCGAGCATAGAGCGAAGAACGGGAAAAACCTCAACGTCGCGGTTATAGTTGACGGCGGTTTCTCCATACGCCTCGAGGTGGAAGGGGTCGAGCATATTTACGTCGGCAAGGTCTGCCGTCGCTGCCTCGTAGGCGAGGTTGACGGGGTGATTAAGCGGAATATTCCACACGGGGAAGGTCTCAAACTTCGCGTATCCCGACTTAAGGCCGAGCTTACTTTCGTGATAAATCTGCGAGAGGCAGGTAGCCATCTTTCCCGAGCCCGGGCCGGGGGCGGTCACGACAACGAGAGAACGAGAGGTCTTTACGTACTCGTTCTTACCGAATCCCTCGCCGGAGACGATAAGCGGTATATTATGAGGATAGCCGTCTATATCGTAGTGCTTATAGACCTTAAGTCCAAGCTTTTCAAGCTTCTGCTTGAAGGCATCGGCAGTCGGGTTGGATTTATATCTTGTCATAACGACGGAGCCGACGTACAGACCGTATCCGCGGAATGCGTCTATAAGACGGAGCACGTCAAGGTCGTAGGTTATACCCAGGTCGCCTCTTACCTTGTTTTTCTCGATATCGGCGGTGTTGATGGAAATTATAATCTCAGCCTCGTCCTTGAGCTCTATGAGCATCTTGATTTTACTGTCGGGAGCAAAGCCCGGCAAAACTCTGGAAGCGTGAAAATCGTCAAAAAGCTTGCCTCCGAACTCAAGATAAAGCTTCTCGCCAAAAAGCGCTATTCTCTCCTTGATTTTCCCCGATTGGAGCTTCAGGTATTTATCGTTATCAAAGCCTGCCTTAAACATAAAAAGTCACCTCGCAAAAGCGCAAAATATTTTATAAAAACAACATATCTATTTTACCACAACGAAAGGGAAATTTCAAGGCAAAAAGGAAACAAAAAAGGGTAAAAGAGGATAGAAAAATATTCCTCTTTTTTGGTTATTCTTTATAAATACAAGACTAAAGCGTAAATATTTTGCAAAAACCCTTGTAATTTACGCCCATAGATGGTAGAATAGATGTATCGAAAGGTGGTTTTTATACTATGGATGAAAGAATTTATCTGCCTCCGCCCGATTCGGGCGAGGATTTCTCTCTTACCGGCGAGCGAGTCAAGGGGGCGCGCCGCGCTTTTTCGCGCTCGTTTCTTTTCCTTGCGGTTTATCTCGTTTCTGCGCTGGCTCTCATATACGGCACAACCATCGCCGTTATGCTCATATTCGGAAGTGTGCGCGGCGAGGCAATCGTAGGCAGCCTTGCGTACACCTGGATTATGCAGGTTTTATCCATGTACATATTCGCCTTCCCTCTTTCCTATCTTATAATCAGGCGCATACCGAAGGCAAAGAAAACCTCATCAAGACTTACGCTGGAGGAATTCGTGGCGATATTTTTCGTAGGCCAGGGAGTTATGACTCTCGGCTCGGTAATATCGAATATTTTCACGAATATTCTCTCCGCGATACTAGGATATACCGTTAACAACGACACAAGCGACCTTATACTCGGCACCCCCGTGTGGATAGTTATTCTGGTTGCGGTTATTATCGGTCCTATATTCGAGGAGCTTATTTTCAGAAAAATCTTCATTGACCGAATGAGCGTTTACGGAGACAGGCTTGCTATCGTGGTTTCCGCAGTATCCTTCGGTATATTCCACGGAAACTTCAGCCAGGTTTTATATGCTACGGCTATCGGATTCATCTTCGGATATGTCTATTCAAAGACGCGAAATGTAATCTATACTTCACTTTTACACGTACTTTTAAACTTTCTCGGCACCGTTCCGACGCTTCTGATAAGCGATAATCTTGAGAGGATAATTGCGATGTCCGAGGTCGCGAACCCGACTATCGAAGAAACCTTCGCCATCTACCCCGATATCCTGACCGTGTACGGCGTGTTGCTTGCACAGTGGATTATTGCCCTTACGGGAATAGGCTTCCTTATTTACGTTCTCGTAAAGAAGTTAATTAAGCTGCCCTCGCACCGAGAGATAGCTCTCCCTGCACGCACTCTTACGAAGGCGGTTTTCCTTAACGTTGGTGCTATTATATTTGCACTTGTTATAGCGTTCGAGTTCGTACTCAGTATTTTACCGTAGTTTTATAAAGGAGTCTTCACCGTGAAGAAGATATTTGAAACGCTTACCACTCCATATTCTGCCAAGATGGACAAGGCACTTCCATACAACGAATACCCGAGAACCTCTATGGTGCGCGACTCGTTTTTTTCCCTTAACGGCGAGTGGCAATTTTCACTTTGCCTCGGCGAGGAATGCGAAAATACGAAAATAACCGTTCCCTTCCCACCCGAGAGTGCGCTTTCGGGCTACGGCAAGGCTATTCCCGAGGGTGCTGTTATGAAATACGAGCGCCGTTTCACACTGCCGGAGGGCTTTGTGCGCTCGAGAGTTATCCTGCACTTCGGGGCGGTTGATACTCTCGCAGAGGTGTTTATCAACGGTTCTTCGGTAATAAAGCACGAGGGCGGCTATCTCCCCTTCTCTCGGGATATAACGAATTTTCTTTCCGTGGACTGTGAAAATACGATTTCCGTAACCGTGCGCGACGACCTCGACAAAAAATACCCCTACGGAAAACAAAAGAGGAATCGCGGCGGTATGTGGTATACCCCCGTCAGCGGAATATGGCAGACGGTATGGCTTGAGAGTGTGCCCGAAAATTATATAGAGCGCCTGAAAATCACGAGCGATATGAAGGGGGCTACTATCCGCGTTTTCGGGGCAAAGGATACAAAGAAGACACTTCTGCTCGACGGTGTGAGCTACGAATTTTCGGAAGATGAAATCAGAATTGAGCCCGAAAAGATACATCTCTGGTCGCCCGAGAATCCTTATATATATGATTTCGATTTATACGCAGGCGAAGACAAGGTAAGCTCATATTTTGCGCTCAGAGAGATAGGGTCGGCGACCTTTGACGGAATTCCCCGTCTCACGCTCAACGGCCTGCCGTATCTTTTCAACGGACTTCTAGACCAAGGATATTTCCCTGACGGAATATTCCTTCCTGCTACGAGCGAGGGCTATAGAGAGGATATTCTGCGTACAAAATCGCTCGGCTTTAACACTCTGCGCAAGCACATAAAGATTGAGCCGGAGATTTTCTACACGCTTTGCGACAGGCTTGGTGTCGTTGTTTTTCAGGATATGGTTAACAACTCCTCATACTCCTTCTTTTTCGACACTGTTTTACCCACCGTTGGCGTAAAAAGACTGCCCGATTGCCACAAGCACCCTTCACGCGAATCGAGGCGCATCTTTACCGAGCATTCTCTGCAGACGCTCGAGCACCTTCACAACTTCCCCTCCGTCCTCTATTACACGGTTTTCAACGAGGGGTGGGGGCAATTCTCGGCGGATAAGATGTATAGAATAATCAAA
>JAZOMD010000034.1:0-1823 GCA_045653745.1 Eubacteriales bacterium
ATGAATAACCGCATTTGTGGCTACAAATGCAGTGCTTGCAAAGAAAAAAGGACGAGGAATTCTAACAATTCTTCGTCCTTTTCCTTTCGGTAGGTAAGATATTCTACTAAATTTCAAAAACTGTCCTTTAGAGTACAGCCCTTGTGCGAGAACTCTTTTTTTACTTTCTTCTAAGCACCTTTTCGGTAGCAAGAATGTAGAAGCGGTGGAAGCCTTCCTTTTCGTAATACTTGAGCATTGATTTATCAATGAATGAAGACACCTTTATATCGTCGGCGTAGAGCTTTCTTGCTATGACGAGCATTTTTGCCTCGTTTATAACGGGCGTGCCGTCTATCTCCGAGGCAGTCAAGCCTGCGGCGGCAAGCTTACCCATATCTCTGCCGCTGTTTCTGCCGCAGAAGGTTAGGGCGCTTCTGTATTCCTCGCCGAAGAAGGCAAGAGAAATTTTCTCCTCGCGCTCCATAAGACCGTAGGTATGTCGCTCGGGGCGCACGAAGCAAAACGCGACGTGCGTGTTCCAAAGCTCGCCAAGACCGCCCCAGCTTGCAGTCATCGCATTCACGCGCTCTCCGTCGCGCGCGGTTATAAGCATCCAATCCTTGGAAATAAGCTTTACCGCATTGTCCATTTCAAATACGTCGATTTCCTCGTAGAGCTCGTTAATATTCATAAAAATCCCCCTTGGCATTAAAACATTTTCTTAATAAAAGACCTTTTTAATATAATAGCACAACGGCGTTTTTTTGTCAATAGAGGGTAAAGAGAGCCTCTATTACCCGAAATTTACCCATTATTTTCCCAAAAATCCATCGAAATTCGCTATCCGTTATTGACAAAAATTCCGCGATGTGATAATATACTGTAGACGTAGATATTTTGAGAGGATTATATAATGATTTGCAACACCATACTTGACGCTATGGGCAACACGCCTATCATCAGGCTCCAGCACATGACCTCACCCGAGGACGCAGAGATACTCGTGAAGTTTGAGGGCCTTAACGTTGGCGGCTCTATAAAGACGCGCACGGCGTACAATATGATACTTGACGCAGAAAAGCGCGGTCTCATCAGCGAGGATACCGTTATAGTAGAGCCCACCAGCGGAAATCAGGGCATCGGCCTTGCGCTTGTCGGAGCTGTACGCGGATACAAGGTTAAGATAATTATGCCCGACTCTGTAAGCGAGGAAAGACGCAAGCTTGTCGAGCATTACGGCGCAGAGGTTATTCTCGTGCACGACGACGGTAACATCGGTCTTTGCATCGAGGAGTGCTTAAATCTCGCGCTCAGAATGAGAGACGAGGACCCTCGCGTTTTCGTGCCTCAGCAGTTTGAAAACCTTGCAAACCCCGAAATACAGAGGCTCTCCACGGCAAGGGAGATACTCGAGCAGGTCGGCGGTCCTATCCACGGCTTCTGCTCCGGCATAGGCACGGGCGGCACCATCACGGGTATCGGCGAGACGCTCAAGGCGGCTAACCCCGATATGACTATATGGGCGGTTGAGCCCGAGAATGCGGCTATTCTTTCGGGCGGCTCTATCGGCACGCACGTGCAGATGGGTATAGGCGACGGACTTATTCCTCCTATTCTCAACACCGATATTTACGATGGCGTCTGCATAATAACCGACGAGGAAGCCATAAGAGTGTCAAAGAACCTTGCAAGGCTCGAAGGAATTATGTGCGGAATAAGCAGCGGAACGAACGTTGCGGCAGCCCTGAAGCTTGCGCGCAAGCTCGGCAAGGGAAAAACCGTAGTCACCGTTCTTCCCGACACCGCGGAGAGATACTTCTCCACTCCTCTTTTTGAATAAC
>JAZOMD010000035.1:0-7513 GCA_045653745.1 Eubacteriales bacterium
CTTTTCGGCGTGCTTGCATACTTTGCCCTGAAGGCGAGAGCCTTTGCCGCACTATTTTTGCCGATTCTTTTCTTCGCCCCCTACGTGGCGCTTCTGCTTTTCCCCTCGCTTCTTGAGCCTGTTTTTGAATTCGTGCCAACGGGTCTCGGCGCAGAACAGACGGTAGAGCTTTGGCGTGCGGCAGTGCTTGCCGTTATGGATAACCCCTTCGGTATAGGCATAGGAAGCGAGAGCTTCAAGGACGCTATGGCGGAGTACGGCGAATTCGCCGCTTCCGATGCAAATAATCTTTTCATAGAGTTTGCGCTTGAGGCAGGCGTGCTGGCGCTTCTTCTGTTTGCTCTTTTGCTCGCGGTAAGGCTTCGTCACAGAGCGAGATATTACCGTTACGTCAAATCCTCCGAGCTTGACTCGCTCGCCCCTGCGGTGTCGGTGTGCGTGTTCGTCCTTCTTTGCTACGGCGCGACGGATTATATATGGTCGGATTTGTCGATGTTCTATCTTTTCTGGTGCGTGTTCGGACTCGGCAGTGCAACTCTGAGGGTTTCAAAGAAGGAGCTCGACGACAGAATTCTTTATTTTGAGGATACCAGACGTACCTACTCGTCTTCCATAAGCGTAAATATAAGATAATTTATGCAATTTTACCAAAAAAATACAAACTTATCCATATTAAACTTTCAATAAAATTTTAAAAAAGTATTGATTTTCATTAAATAATTTGATATACTTGTTATAACTAATGTACTCTAAGGAGAGAAATTATGATATCCCGCAGTGTAACTATAAGCAATAGCGTTGGTCTTCACGCAAGACCTGCCACCTTTTTCGTTCAGAAGGCTAATTGCTACAAGAGCTCTATTTGGGTGGAGAAGGAAGATTGCCGTGTAAACGCTAAGAGCTTGCTCGGTGTGCTTTCGCTCGGTATATCCAAGGGTACCGAGATAACCGTTATTGCAGACGGTGCTGATGAGGCTGAGGCGATAGACGGGCTCGTTGCTCTTGTGGACGGAGAGTTCGAGGGAAAATAACCGTTTAGGTTCATAGGGCGGCGGCTTTTTTCGGCTCGCCGCCCTTCCTTTTTCAAGGCCGCGCGGCTTTGAACTTTTAAGAAAAGCCGAAGGGGGTGAGATTTTATGCAGAGAATAGAGAGACTCAGAGATAAGGCAAACTCCTTGCCGCAACAGCCTGGTGTCTATATAATGAAGGACTCGCAGGGCGAGATTATCTACGTCGGTAAGTCAAAGAAGCTGAAGGCTCGCGTGACGAGCTATTTTTCCTCGCGCCCTGCATCTCTTAAGACTGCAAAAATGGTCTCGCTCGTTTCGGACTTCGACTATATAATGTGTAAGACCGAGATAGAAGCGCTCGCTCTTGAAAATACTCTCATAAAAAAGCACTCGCCGAAATACAACATAAAGCTCAAGGACGCAAAGAGCTACCCTTATATAAAGGTAACCTCGGAGGAATATCCGAAGCTCTTCGTCACAAGAGAGAGGAAAAGCGACAGGGCGAGATACTTCGGTCCGTATCAGGGCTCCGCGTCGGCGCACGCGGCACTTGCGGCGGTAATGAAGGTCTTTTCGCTCGCCACCTGTAAGCGCTCCTTCCCGAAGGATATAGGCAGGGAGAGACCCTGTTTTTACCGCGATATGGGCAGATGTGTCGCACCCTGTACGGGTAAAGTCCCCTCGGAGCAGTACAGAGACCTCGTGCGCCGCGCAGAGCACGTGCTTGCCGGAAACGTCGGTGAAATCAAAGAGGAGCTCTCCTCTCTTATGAACGAGGCTGCAGAGGCTCTCGAGTTTGAGCGTGCCGCAGAGCTGCGCGACAGTATCTCGGCGCTTGACGCCCTCTCGGAAAAGCAGAAGGTGGTAGCCGACGCAAAGGTTAACCGCGACGTCTTCTCGCTTTATATATCCGAAGCGGTGGGAATTCTCGCGCTCCTTTCGGTGCGCGGAGGAGCACTCGTCAATAAAAACGAATTTCTTCTTTCCGCCGCCGACCCGACCACTCCCGAGGAGGCAATTTCGCTTATCGCCTCGTATTACGACGGCGTCGATTCGGTGCCGAAGGAGGTTATGCTCGACTTTGAGGTCAGCGAAGAAGACAGACAGCTCCTTTCCGAATATCTTTCTCTCGGTACGACCTATAAGGTGGCTGTGAAAATCCCCGAGCGCGGTGACGGCAGAGCCCTTTGCGAGCTTGCAAGGAAGAACGCCGAGGAGATGGCAAGACAGCAAAAACGTGAGTGGGAGAGAGAGGACAAGACGCTTCGCCGCCTCTCGGAGCTCCTTTCCTTGCCCGAGCTACCGGTGCGCACCGAGGCGTACGATATATCCAATATAGGTGACGAGAGCATAGTCGCGTCTATGGTTGTTTACGAGCGTGCGCGCCTTGTGCGCGGCGATTACAGACTTTTCACTATGAAAAGCGTCGAGCAGAGAGATGACTACGGCTCAATGCGCGAGGCGCTTACAAGAAGGCTCTCGCATATAGGTGACGGCACACCCTCTCTCGGAGAGTGCCCCGACCTTATCCTCGTGGACGGCGGAGTAGGCCACGTCGCGGTGGCAAAAGAGGTTCTCGCCGAGCTCTCGCTCTCCGTTCCCGTCTTCGGAATGGTGAAGGACGACTTCCATAAAACGCGTGCACTCACCGACGGGAAATCCGAGATTTCAATAGCAAAAGAGTTCGATGTGTACGGTTTTATTTACAATTTGCAGGAAGAAGCGCATAGATTTGCGGTGAAATCCTCGCAGAGAGCGAAGACTAAAACGCTTACTCATTCGGTGCTCGAGCGCATAGACGGCATAGGCCCGGCTAAGGCGAAGGCTCTGCTTTCGGCTATGCCTCTCGGTAAAATCAAGGGGGCAAAGCCGGACGAGCTTATGTCTATTAAGGGGATAAGCAGGCGCGACTCCGAGGCAATATACGCTTACTTTCACAAAGGAGATAAAAAGAAATGATGCGCATAATTACAGGTAAGGCAAAGGGGAAGAGACTTCTCACCCTTGAGGGAGAGGCTACAAGACCCACCTCGGAAAGAATAAAGGGCGCTATATTTTCGTCGATACAGTTTGAGATAGAAAACAGATGCGTGCTCGACCTTTTTGCAGGCTCGGGTCAGATGGGCCTTGAGGCTCTTTCGAGAGGGGCACAGCGCGCAACCTTTATCGACTCCTCGCGTGAGGCGATGGAGATAATCAAGAAGAACGCCGAGAATACAGGCTTCTTTTCTTTCTCTCACTTTCTCGTGAGCGATTACAGAAATTATATAAGGAAGGCATCGGGAAGGGAAAAATACGACCTTGTGTTTATAGACCCACCCTATTCGATGGCGTGTGCCTCTGAGGCGGCAGAGCTTCTCGTGCGTGCAGAGCTTATTATTCCCGGCGCGCTCGTCGTGCTCGAGGTGGGAGACGAGGAGATTGACCTTTCTGCGCTCGCCGCGCTCGGCTACGAGACGGTAAAGAGTGAGCACTACGGAAAAAAGACCTCTGTCACCATACTTGTTTACAAGGAAAATAAGTAAAATCAGGAGATTTTTATGAAGGTTATTCTTCCCGGCAGCTACGACCCCGTTACGGTCGGACACCTTGATATAATACGCCGTGCCGCAGAGGGGCACGAGGAGGTTTTTGCCGTAATTTTCAACAATCCGAATAAGAAGTACCGCTTCTCGGTAGAGGACAGAGTGCGTATGCTGATGCTGGCAACCGACGGGCTCGACAACGTCCTCGTCAGCTACTCCTCGGGGCTTGTTATCGACTATATGCGCGAGCACGGAATAGAAAAGATAATCAAGGGCTATCGCACCGACGCCGACCTGGCGTGGGAATACGAGCAGGCGAGATGGAACAAGGAGCACGGCGGATACGAAACCGAGCTTATAAAATGCAGAGAGGGCTTTGAGGCGGTAAGCTCCACCGAAGTGCGCAAAAGGCTCGACGAAGGCGAGAGCCCGGAGGCAATTTTGCCCCCTACCGTTTACGAATATATAAAAAATATTGACAAATCGCTCTGACTGTTGTATAATTATTAGTTGTTAAAATATATTCTCGGGCGTGCGCGCCCGTTTGAAGGAAGGACTAAAAATGCAAGCAAGAATTGAAGAACTCAAAAAGAGCTTTTCCGAAGCTCTTGCACTCGCAGGCAGCCCCGATGTGCTTGAGGGTCTGCGCGTAGAGTATCTTGGCAAGAAGGGCCATGTCGCAGAGCTTATGAAGGGACTTCGCGACGTAGAGGACAAGAAGGCAGCAGGCCAGCTTATCAACGGTCTTAAAACCGAGATAGAGGAGTCTATTGCCCGTGCAGGCGAGGAGCTGCGCGCAGCTGCAATCGCGGCAAAGGTAAGAGAAGCAAAGAAGTACAACCCCACCCTTAAAAAGGCTGAGGAGATGGGCTCGTATCACCCTATCACCCTCGCTTCCCGTGAGGTTGAGGAAATATTTATCTCTATGGGCTTTACCATCGAGAATTACGACGAGATAGTTGACGACTACCATTGCTTTGAGGCTCTTAATATCCCGAAGCACCACCCTGCAAGAGATATGCAGGATACCTACTATCTTGAGAACGGTCAGCTTCTTAAGACTCATACCTCTGCGGCACAGAACGCTATTATGAAGAAGTACGGAGCACCCCTTCGTGCGATTTTCCCCGGCCGTTGCTTCAGAAACGAGTCTATCGACGCTTGCCACGAGAACACCTTCTTCCAGATGGAAGGTATGATGATAGACGAGAACATCTCTATCTCCAACCTTATCTACTTTATGAAGACTATGCTTTCCGAGGTCTTCAAAAGAGACGTAAAGGTAAGACTCCGTCCGGGATTTTTCCCCTTCGTCGAGCCCGGCTTTGAGCTTGATATCAACTGCGAGATTTGCGGCGGAGACGGCTGTCCTTCCTGCAAGAACTCGGGCTGGCTCGAGCTTTGCCCCTGCGGAATGATTCATCCCAACGTTCTCAAAGAGGGCGGCATAGATACCGAGAAGTATTCCGGATTTGCATTCGGTCTCGGTCTTACCCGTCTTGCAATGATGAGATACGGCGTTAAGGATATTCGTGACTTCAACGGCGGAAGCCTCAAGGCTCTCTCGCAGTTCAAGTCGGTCTGATGGAAGGGAGAACTGTAAAATGCTTTTATCTATGAATTGGATAAGTGATTTCGTTGACCTCTCGGGTCTTGACAAAAAGGCGCATATCCGTAACTTCACCCTCTCCACGGCAGAGGTAGAGGATATAATTGAAAAGGGCGCTGACACCCACGGTGTCGTAGTTGCCAAAATTCTTTCCGTAGAGAACCACCCCGACTCCAAGAAGCTCCACCTTCTTAAGGTTGATAAGGGCGACGAGGTTGTGGACATCGTCTGCGGAGCTCCCAACGTAAGAGAGGGAATGAAGGTTGCTCTCGCTACAAGCGGCGGCGCCGTCTCGGGCCACCCCATAGCTCCTGCTAAGATAGCAGGCTTTACCTCCTACGGTATGTGCTGCTCTGAGGCAGAGCTCGGTATCAGCGACGATAACTCCGGAATCTGGGAGATTACCGAGGATATTCCTCTCGGCACCGACATCAAGTCGGTTTACGGCATTGACGATATTATCTTCGAGGTTGATAATAAGTCGCTTACCAACCGCCCCGACCTCTGGAGCCATTACGGAATGGCAAGAGAGTTTGCAACCATCACCGGCAGAGAGCTCAAGGCTCCCACCCTCGTTGATACTAAGCAGTTCGATAACCTTCCTGCAGTAGCAGTTGACGTAAAGGCTACCGAGCTCGTATATAGATATTCGGCTATCAAGGTGGAGAATATCACCCGTAAGATAAGCCCTGTAAATATGAGAATCCGTCTCTATTACTGCGGCTCGCGCGCTATCAACTTCCTTGCCGACCTCACCAACTACGTTATGATGGAGCTCGGTCAGCCGATGCACGCCTTCGACCTTGCAAAGGTTGATAAAATAGAGGTTCAGACCTTCCCTGCAGGACTTAAGTTTGCAACCCTTGACGGAATTGAGAGAAGCATAGACGAAAATATGCTTATGATAACCTCGGGCGACGTTCCCGTTGCCGTTGCCGGCGTTATGGGTGGCGACGCTTCCAAGATAGAGGATACTACCACCTCTCTCCTTCTTGAGTCGGCTACCTTTGACGGTGTTTCCGTCCGTAAGACAACTACCCGTCTCGGACTTCGTACCGATGCTTCTATGAGATACGAGAAGATGCTCGACCCCGAGCTTTGTAAGCTTGCTACCGAGAGACTTCTTATGCTCCTTACCGAGTGCGACGGCGGCGCGAGAGTTATTTCCGCATTCACCGATGCCTACGTAAGACGTTATCCCATCATCACCCTCGAGTTTGACAAGCACTACGTTGACCGCTATACCGGTATCGAGATTTCAAACGATACTATCGTGAAGACTCTTACCTCCCTCGGCTTCGCCGTTACTCTCGACGGAGATAACTTCACCGTAAAGGTTCCCACCTGGCGTGCAACCAAGGACGTTACCATCAAGGCTGATATCATCGAGGAGATAACCCGTATCTACGGTTATGACAACTTCCAGATTTTCACATCCTCCAGCCCCCTTCTTCCCGTAAGAAAGGAAGTTCTCAAGTCCGAGGAAGACAGAATGAAGGACCTTCTCGTTAAGAGCTACCGTATGCACGAGGTTCATTCCTACATCTGGTCTGACTCGAAGAAGAACGATGAGCTTGGTATTAAGACCCCCGAGAACGTTAAGATTATCAACGCGCAGACTCCCGACCACGTAAGCCTTCGCGTGTCTATGATACCCACCCTTCTTTCTTTTGCAAGAGAGAACAGAGGCTATTCCGAAAGCTTTGGTATTTTCGAGATAGGCCACACCGTTGAGGGTCTCCGTGCCGACGGCACCTGCAACGAGATGAACAAGCTCGGCGCGGTTCTTTTCTCGAAGACCGAGTCCGAGGAGACGCTCTTCCTTCGCGCAAGAGATGCGGCGGCAGAGCTCGTTTCGGATATTCTTCATAAGGAGCCCGTCTTCGTGTCTGCAGAGTGCGACTACGATTTCGAGCACCCCGTAAACACCTTTGATATAACCGTTGACGGTGAGAAGATAGGCTTCCTTTCGGTTCCTCACCCCACCGTGCTCGAGAACATCGACAAGAAGTGCGCAGTAGCCTTCTTCGAGCTTTATACCGAGAGATTTGCTAAGACTCCCGTGCGCCTCGTTAAGTATAGCGAGCCCTCGAGATTCCCTGCAATCGACATCGACGTTACCTTCGCCGCAAACGTTGGCGAGATCGTATTCGAGAAGGTTGAGGAGCTTTCCCTCGGGGCAGCAGGCGATATCCTCGCTTCCGTACGCCTTAAGGACGTATATACCGCAGAGGACGGCTCGGCAACCGTAACGCTCCGCTTCTCCTTTGTATCGAAGGAAAGAACGCTCACGAAGCAGGAGCTCGCTCCCTCCATTGACGCTGTCGTAAAAGCTCTCGCACAAATCAATATTATAGCAAAAATGTAAA
>JAZOMD010000036.1:0-11208 GCA_045653745.1 Eubacteriales bacterium
TGCACGGTCATAAGCGTCTCTCTGTCAAGCGACTCTATCGAGCCCTTCTTGAACACCTCTCCGAGGAATATCTCGCAAAGGGTGGTGGGCAGCTGATATATAAGTCTGCCGATACCGAGGTTCTCGTAGGACATTACGGGCTTCTCGATGTCGAACACCTTGCCGACCTCGAGTGCGATTCTCGCTTCCTTGTAAGCACGGGCGAGGTCCTTGAGGTTGTCAACCACCGTCGAGATACCGACGATAGCCTTCTCGCCGTAGTTTGAGGCAACGGTGGAGATAATAGACTGCGCGTATTTTTCAAGCTCCTCTATCTCGGGGTTCTTGCCAACGCTTCTGACTATTACAACGTCCTGCTCGCTTATGTTTATAACGTAGTCCTGCTCGGCAGGAGAAATAGCGCTTCTTACCATTTCGTAGGGGGGCGTATCGGTCACAGCCTTGAACTTGATAACGATAACGGCTCTTTCCTCTTCGCTGTTGAAGCGCAGCTCGTTAGATTTTATGTATATATCGCTCGGAAGTATGTTATCGAGGATAATACTTTTTATAAAGGAAGCCTTATCGTACTTCTCGTCGTAGAGGCTCTTCATATTGCCGATGAAAATAGAAATCATCGAACACATTCTTGCTGCGTGCGAGTCGTCACCCTCGACAAAGCAGATGCAGTCGTTCTTGGAAACACCGGAAACGAAGCGGTAGGTGTAACCCTCGTAAACGATGGTATCCTGCGAGAAGGTGAGCTCCTCTCTGATTCTTTGCTTTGATTCTCCAATCTTGGAGAGCTCGCTGGAGGCAATTATAATGCCGTTCTCGTCGATAACGCCGATAGTGCGGCCGACGGAATCCTTGAGCTGATGTATTACGGTTTGAAATAAACGGTTAGACATACTGTATCCCTTTCTGAATCTGAGCTCTGCGCTTCTTTAAAAATAAAAAACAGCCGTGCGGGGCCCGATTTGTGGCGCTCCGCAAGGGGTTTTGTCTATACTGTACTATATTTTAACTCATTTTTAGACATTTTTCAATAGTTTTTTGAAAAAAACTCTAAAAATTTCACAAATTTTTGAAAAAATCTTTGTAAAATATAACGGAAAGGGCTTAAAGCTCCAACTCGTAGGCTATCATAGCGAGCGCCGCAAGAGGAGCTGTTTCACATCTGAGAATTCTTTTTCCGAGCGTAACCGAGGATAAACCTGCCGAAAGCGCCGCAGAGACTTCCTCGGGAGAAAATCCGCCCTCGGAGCCCACAACGACGGATATACTCTCGGGTCTATTGCCTGCGATAGCGTTCTTTACGCTTTTGCCGTCCTCGTTTTCGTAGCAGAGGAGAGCTATCTCGGAACGCGCCGCTTCGCTTAGCATATCCGAAAAGGAAAGCGGTGCGCTAACCTCGGGAAGGCGCGACCTGCCGCACTGCTTTGCGGCCTCTTTTGCAATCTTGTTAAGGCGCTCGAGCTGCCTTTCGAGCTTCTCTGCCTTCGGGCGCTTTATGCAGCGTGCCGACTCGAAGGGTACGATGCGGAAGGCACCGAGCTCCACCGCCTTCTGTATAACCGTCTCGAGCTTGTCCCCCTTCGGGTAAGCCATAAAGAGAGTGATTTTGGCAGGGCTCTCGCTCGTGCCGCTCTCCGAGCAGATTATATCGCACTCGCATTCCTCGTCGCGTATTCTCGTAAGGCGGCAGTTATAGTCAGTGCCCTCGCCGTCGGAAACGGTGAGCGAGTCGCCAACCGCCATACGCAGAGACCTCGCAATATGAAAGGCGTCCTCGCCCGTAATAAGAACCGACGAGGGAGTAATATTTTCGCTTTTTACAAAAAATCTTGGCATAAAGATATCCTTTTTATAGCGCGCTGCCGCGCGCGTGATATGGAACGCTTATGCGTTCGTGATATGGACCTCTCCGAGGTCGTGGACGGTTATTTTATTTCCTTGGATTTGACGGTGGTTATGGAGGATATTAACATTCTCCTGATTTTTCCGCACTTGTTTCGCAGGGATTTGAAAGTCTGCTCATCAATTATTCTGCTTTTACCTAAAATGCTTAACCATGTTTCGGTTTCGTGAGCTTCCTTTTGAGCGATTTCGAGCTTATGCACGAAATCTGCGTAGCTTTCAGCATATTTAGCCTCGGCAATATTGGCACTAATGGAAGATGCGGAGCGTATAAGCTACTTCGTGTATTCCGGGTTGCTTTTTATTCTTGAACACAGCGTTGTTATTTCAACCGCAAATTCCAAAGCTAACTCGTGTGAAGTTCTAGCCATAAAACTCTCCTTATTTATATATAAACGCAACCTCTTTACGTCGCGCAGTTCGCGGAATATACTCCTTGCGAGCAAGGCTTCGCTTGATCGTTACGAACGCGTAAGCGTTCTATATCACGCTCGCGCAGCGAGCATATCACGTGAGCGTAGCGAACTATATCACGACCTCGGAGAGGTCTATATCACGGCGACCTCGTCGCTTATATCACGCGCCCTAAGGCGTTATACCTCACACTCTGACGAGCATTCCCACCCAGTCGTTTTCGGTAATCTCGCGCTCTACGCCATAGCCGTACTTGACTACGGCGCGTCTTACCTCGTCGGCTCTTTCGGCGATAATACCCGAGAGAATAAGGGGCGAGCCCTTCACAAGATATGCCGGCAGGTCGGGAAGCATCCTTATTATTATATCTGCAACTATGTTTGCAACGCAGAAGTTGTATTTACCGCCCGAAAGGTCAACGCCTGCGAGCAGGTCGGAGATTCCGACTGTGATGTTTCCGCAGCCGTCAGCCTCTACGTTGTCGCGCGCAACCTTTACCGCAACGGGGTCGATGTCGTAGGCGTTAGAGGAATACGCGCCGAGCTTGCGCGCGCAAATCGAGAGTATACCCGAGCCGGTTCCCACGTCGAGAACGCGCTCTCCGCCGACCAGAGAGTCCTGCATAAGTCTGATAACGAGTCTTGTCGTCTCGTGAGTTCCGGTGCCAAACGCCATTCCGGGGTCCATTCTGACGATTATCTCGCCCTCTTTCGCCTCGTATTTCTCCCACGCAGGTACGATAGTAACCTTGCCCAGCGGCACGGGCTTGTAATACTGCTTCCAGCTCTCCGACCAGTCGTCCTCGTTCATTCCCTCGAGCGAAATCTCTGCCTCAATAGAGAGTGCGGGAAGGCGAGTTTCAAGAAACTCCTTGTATTCAATAACGCTCCTTTCCTGGGGAACGAAAAGGGATACCTTTACCGTATCGCGGTCTGCGTTCAATATAGTGTCGTCAACGAGCTCTCCGTACATTCCGTTGAGAGAGAAGTCGCTGTAATCCTCAATCATAAGTCCGTTATCAAGCATACTCATAACGGCGGTAATGCCGTCGAGATCGGTTGTCTTTCCCGTAACGGTTATTTTTGTCCAAGCACCTGCCATTTTTAAAAATCCTCGCTCTTTATACTGTTTATGTCAATATTTATTTGCATTGTGAGCTCCTCGGGGGAGTTAAACCTTCTTTCGTCACGCAGAAAATCGTGAAGTATAATGCGCACCGTCTTTCCGTAAAGGTCGCCCGAAAAGTCTAAAATATAGCTCTCCGCGTGCACCTCTCGCTCCTCAAAGGTCGGGCAGGAGCCGATGTTGGTGAGGGAAGAATACTCCTTCCCGTCTATCACCGCCGAGCTTTTATAAACGCCCCTTCTCGGGACAGCGCTCCCTTCCTTCAAGGGAAGATTTACCGTGGGGTATCCGAGCCGTCTGCCTGTCGCGTTTCCGTGTGCAACTCTGCCCGTAATCGAATAAGGCTCTCCGAGAAGGCGGTTAGCCTCTTTAATCCTTCCGTCTGCCAGAAGCGTCCTTATGCGTGAGGCAGATATCCCCATACCGCCGTCGGAAAGCTCCTCTTTGATAATCGCCTCTCTGCCGTGGGCTGCCATAAGAGCCGAGAGCATTTGTGCGTTGCCCGACGCATTCTTGCCAAAGCGGAAATTGTAGCCTGCCACGCATACCGCGGCCGAAAGGTCGGATATAATCACCCGAGAGACGAATTCCTCGGGCGAAAGAGAATAGAGAGAGCCGAAGTCTGCAAGCAGGGTGAAATCAACTCCGAGGCTCTCGAAAATCCCGAGTTTTTCTTTGTCGCCGTATATTCTCGGCGCCCCCTTCTTTACGCTTCCGTCCGAGGGGAAGGTGAATACGCCGAGAGGTACTCCAAGACCGTCGGCAACCTCGCGCCCCTGCATGATAAGCTCTCTGTGCGCTATGTGTACACCGTCAAAAAATCCGAGTACGAGCACGGAGCCACGCTCACAATACGCCGCGCCGTCAGCAAAACGGCAGGGCTCGCCGTAGCGGTAATTATATATTTTCAAGCCTGCTCGCCTCCTTTTTTGCAAGTTAAGTTTACATTACGAGCTCATAAAGCTCGAGAAGCTCTTCTTCTATCTCGTTTTTGCGCGTGTCTATTTCGGCGGCTCTCATATAGTCGCTCGCCGCCTCGCCAAAGAGCTCCTCGTCGAGTTTTTCAAGCTCCGCCTCAAGGGATTTGATTTTCTCCTTTGCGCGCTCAATCTTCTTTTCGCTGCTACGCTTTTCGGCAAGCTCGCGCTTTCTTTCCTCGTAGCTCTGCTTCGAGGTGCTCTCCTTCACGGGTGCCGCCGCTATCTCCGAGGCGCGCTTTTGCTCACGCATTTTCATATACTCGGTATACGCGTCGTCATAGCTCTCGAGCGAGTAGTCTATCATTCCGCGCTCGGTGAGGGGTGCGAGCTCTATAATTCTCGTTGCTATTCTGTTTATAAAGTATCTGTCGTGCGAGACGGCAACTATCGTGCCGTCAAAGGCGAGCAGTGCGTTCTCTAGTGCCTCGGCAGAGCCGATGTCAAGATGGTTTGTCGGCTCGTCCATTATGAGAAGATTTACCTTCTTGAGGATAAGCTTTGCAAGCGTAAGTCTCGCTCTCTCGCCGCCCGAAAGGGTTGAAACCGTGCGCACTATATCGTCTGCATCAAAGAGAAAGAGCGCAAGCGTGCTTCGTAATTCAAGGTCTGTCTTGGTCGGATATTCGTCGCGCAGCTCCTCGAAGACCGTCTTCGATTCGGTAAGACCTCTGTTCTCCTGGTCGAAGTAGCCTATCTTTATGTTATATCCGAGCGTAACGCTGCCGTGCGTCGGTGTAAGCATAGAGTTCAGCAGCTTCATAAGCGTAGACTTGCCCGTACCGTTTGCGCCGAGAAAGAGGACGCGCTCGTATCTTCTGACGAGGAAGGAAAGATTGTTTATAAGCGGCGTCTTTCCGTAAGAAAAGGAAAGCTCCTTTGCTAAAATCACGTCGCCTGCGCTTTCTTCCTCGAGAGCAAAGCTCATTCTTATGTTCTTCGGGTCCTTGGGTGCAAGCTCTATTTTCTCCATACGCTCGAGCTGCTTTTCCTTTGAACGGATAGTCACGAAGTTGTGCTCGCGGTTGCACCTGCGCTGGAATTCTATATTCGCGCGGATTTTGGCAATCTCCTTTTGCTGCTCCTTGTATCTGCGCTCGAGCGATGCCGCCTCTGCCTCGCTTTCTTCCTTGCACCTCGAGTAGGCACCGTTATAAAGACGCGCCTTTCCGTAGCGGAGCCAGAGCGTCTTGTTCGTAGTCCTGTCGAGGAAATATCTGTCGTGCGAGATTATAAGCACCGTCTTCTTGTAAGATGCGATATAGCCCTCAAGCCAAGCGAGAGCGTCGATGTCGAGATGGTTCGTAGGCTCGTCGAGCATAAGAATGTCGGGCTCTGTCGAAAGAAGCCTCGCCAGCGCAAGGCGAGTGTACTGTCCACCCGAAAGCGTGCTTATCTTCCTCTCGATAAGCTCCTCGGTAAAGCCGAGGCGCAAGAGCATTCCGCGGCAGCGCGAGCGGAATTCAAGACCGCCGTCTCTTGCATAGCGCGCGTTCTGCTCGGAAAGGCGCGCAGTGAGGGTCATTACCTCGTCGCCCTCGGCGCTCGCGAGCTCCGCCTCGGTTCTCGCAATCTCGTCCTCGAGTGCGAGAAGACGCGGGTGCGCTGTGTACATATACTCTATACAGGTGGTCTCGCCGGGAAGGGCGGTAAGGTCGGGGTTCTGCTCGAGCACGCCGACGGTGTGCCCCTTCTGCACGTACACGGCACCCGAGTCGGGAGTGTATTCACCCGAAATAACGCGAAAAAGCGACGTCTTTCCGGCGCCGTTTACTCCTATTATTCCTATCTTGTCTCCGTCGTTTGCCGAAAAGGAAATATCCTTTAGTATGCTGTCGGCACCGAAGGAGAGGCTTATATCCTGTAAAGATATGCTTATCACGGTATATTTTCTCGCTTCTATCTTATTAACATTAATATTTTAACATAAACGCGCCGAAAAATCAACACTTATAAGAAAAGCATAAATATTCGCTTTATGCAGTGCATACGCACTGAATATTCTGCATAAAAACGGGGAGCAAAGGTGCTCCCACGCAGAAATATATAAAAAACGCCTTGGCGAGTAGTGCATATCGCACAAAAAGTCTGCTCCAAATTTTAACATTTTACAGTTAAAGCGACCAAAAAAGAATTTTAATTAAGTAAAGTATTGACTTGTAAGCGAATAAGTTGTATAATTATAACACCAAAATAAACGGGCACAGCCCGAAAAAAGAAAGAGGTAAACAAAATGAAAAGAATAGTTTCTCTCCTGCTTGCACTTGTTATTATGTGCGGCGCAGCATTCGCTCTCACTTCCTGCGGAAACGAGGTCGCAATAGGCGTTCAGTCGGGAACCACGGGTGAATTTTACGTAAAGGGAAATGCAAATATGCTTCTTCCCGGATACTCGAACATTGATTGCAGCCCCTTCAACAACGGAGGTCTTGCTGTAAAGGCAATGCTCAACGGTCAGGTTGACTACGTTATAATTGATAACGAGCCTGCAAAGCAGCTTGTGGGTCAGAACCCCAACGACATCAAGATTATCGACATCGCGCTTACCACCGAGGAGTATGCGTTCGGCGTTGATAAGAACCAGGCAGATCTTCTTGCGAGCGTTAACGCCATAATCGCTTCCATAAAGGCAGACGGCACGCTTGCTGCAATCTTCGAGAAGTATAACTCCATCGAGTATGATGACGAAGGAAACGTTATCGGCGGTGACGAGAACATCGAGGGCGTTGTAAGCGCAGATAAGAACCTTGACAACCAGGCAGGTCAGCTCGTCGTTGCAACCAACGCAGCGTTCGCTCCCTACGAGTACAAGAAGGGTGATAAGTTCGCCGGCATCGATATGGAGATTGCAGCGCTTATCGCAGACGAGCTTAATCTCGAGCTTGTTATCGAGGATATGGACTTTGAGGCAGTTGTTACCAGCGTTGGCAAGAACGGCGTTGATATTGCAATGGCAGGTCTTTCCGTAACCGCAACCCGTAAGCAGTCGGTTAACTTCACCGAGGCTTACTACGAGGGTGCATACCAGGTTCTCGTGGTTAAGAAGGACAACACCGAGTTCGATGCCTGCACCACCAAGGAAGACATCGAGGCAATTCTTAAGACCAAATAATGAAGGCTTGGAAGTTATTTTACGAGCAGTTCATTACCTATAACGGATATAAAAGTGTTCTCAACGGTCTCTTACTGACCGTTGAGATTGCTGTTTTAGGCCTGGTAATCGGTGTTGTTATAGGAACGCTTATAGCAATAGTAAAGGTAATGCCAAAGCACAAGCTCGTACCCCGTATTTTGGAGAAGATATGTGACGTATACGTTGCATTTTTCCGTGGAACACCTATGGTAGTTCAGCTTCTTATAGGTTATTTCGTGCTTATGCCGGCGCTTAATATTCCGGCAAACGGACTTGTCGTATCAATTCTCATCTTCGGTCTTAACAGCGGAGCATACGTTTCGGAGATAATGCGTGCCGGTATCCAGTCGGTTGACTTGGGTCAGCTCGAGGCAGGCAGAGCAGTAGGTCTTCCTTATCGGACGGCTATGCTTAAGATTGTTATTCCGCAGTCTATAAAGAACATTCTTCCGACACTCGGAAACGAGTTTATCGTTCTTATCAAGGAGACCTCGTTAGTCAGCTTTATCGCCGTAACCGACGTTACCAAGGCGTTCCGCTCGATAGGCGATGCGAACTACGAATATATAGTCCCCTACCTCATGCTTGCCGCAGTTTATCTTGTAATAGTTCTTGTGATAACCTACGGTATAAAGCTTATGCAAAGGAGGCTCAGACGCAATGAGCGAAGTGCTTGATAAATCCCCAATTATATCCGTGCGCGGCCTGACCAAAAGCTTTGGCAGCGTTGACGTTTTAAAGGGTATCGACCTCGATATACACGGCGGTGAGACTATTGCTATTATCGGTCCTTCGGGCTGCGGAAAGTCAACCTTCCTTCGCTGTATCAACTGTATGGAGGACCCCACGGGCGGCTCTATCATCTTTGACGGTGTTGATATCGCCGACGTAAGGGTAAACATAAATACCCACAGAGAGAGAATAGGTATGGTTTTCCAGCAGTTCAATCTCTTTAATAACAAAACCGTAATCGAGAACATAATGCTCGCGCCCGTCTACGTCGGAAAGCGTAATCTCGCCAGAGCAAAGAGGCGCAACTTCTTTAAGAAAATAGCCAATATTTTCAGAAAGAACAAGCTCGCGCTCGAGGAGATTACCACCACGAAGGGCGAGATAGTCGAGAAGGCAAGAAAGCGCGCGATGGAGCTCCTTGAGCGAATAGGACTCACCGATAAGCGCGACGAATATCCGTCGAAGCTCTCCGGCGGTCAGAAGCAGAGAGTTGCCATTGTCAGAGCGCTTGCTATGGACCCCGAGGTAATCCTCTTTGACGAGCCTACATCAGCCCTCGACCCCGAAATGGTCGGAGAGGTTCTCGACCTTATGCGCAGCCTCGCCGACGAGGGAATGACTATGGCGATAGTTACTCACGAGATGGGCTTTGCCCGTGAGGTAGCCAACAGAGTTCTCTTTATGAGCGACGGCGTCATAACAGAACAGGGCGCTCCCACGGAGCTTTTCGATAATCCGAAGCACCCGAGGCTTAAGGATTTCCTTTCCAAGGTACTCTAATCCGAACTTTTTATTTCGGCATAAAGTGCCGTTTCCTTCCTCGGCGTAGGTAACTACGCCGTCGGTCGTCAGCCGACCCTTTCTGCTCGAACTAAAAAGCTCGCGAGCTCACTGCTTATTTCGGCATAAAGAGCCGTTATTCCATCAATACAGGACATATTATAGAAAAAGGATGCTTGGCGTTGCCTTGCATCCTTTTTTTGTAACGAGTTGTTTACTTATCCTGCCACTTTTGCCTTAATCATAGCGTTTACGGCTTCTCTGACGGCTTCCATTTCCTTTGCAGTATATACGCAGGTGTCGAAGCGGAGAGTGAAGCCGAGGACTTTTTCTATCTCGGCGACTACTTCTTCGTGCGAGTAGAGACTCTCGGCAAGGCGCATAGCGCGCATATCCTCGAGTGCATGGAAGAATACAGCACCTCTTATGGAGTCGTAGGCTGTGCCGTCGGGCGCAGGGTATACGGTGTAGGCGTCGCCTGCAGGAATCCACTTCTCGCCGTTAGAGTCGAGGTAGGGATTTATGGGGTTATAGGACTCTTCGTTGTTGTAGTAGTTGAAGCCCCAGTGAGCAAAGCCGACGAGATCGTACTTATACATCTGCATACCGATAGAACGGTTACGCGCAGAGGGCATTGCGTGATATCTGTTGGAGACGAGCTTGTTCTGACCGCAGCAATAGTAGGTCCAGAGGCCGGGCACGCCTGCGTCGAGGAAGGGCTGAATGTGGTCGCAACAGGGGATAGGCGACTTTACGAGTCCCATCTTCCAGAAATCGAAGTCGGAGAGCGCGTCCATAATGGTATAGTCCTTCAGGATTCTCGATACTGCGTTCTTGATAGCCTTGTAGGTAGGAATGTGCTCCTTGTGCGGCTCGTCTGCAAGGTGGAATACGCATCTTTGGTCAACGCCGAGCTTCTTTAAGTGTCTGACGAGTGCCTTGTAGAAAGTCTTTAAGAAGGTTATGTACTCCTCGCCCGTCGAGTCGGTCTCCCAGCCGAAGATTCTCTTGTACTCTCCGTCCACGGTCGCCATAATCTTTGGTGCGTGTGCCGCGCCGCTCTGCGTTGCGATATGCGACATCTCGAGGTACTTTATTCCAACCCTGTCAGCCATCTTGATCCATCTGTCGAGCAGCTTCCAATTAAAGTAATATCTGCCGTCCTTCTTGGTGATAAGCACGAGCTGGTTCGTAAGGCGCTCGCCGCCCACGTAGGTGTCAAGAGGGGGAGTAAAGAGAGGGGTAAAGAGGGTGTTAATGCCGTTTCTCTTTGCCGCTACGGCAAAATTCTCGACTATTCTCCAGTGCTCCTCGGACCATACGGGAACTCTGTAATAGCTCGCAAGACAGTCGCAATGGAACCACTGCGTAAAGCGCAGAGTCTGTTCGGGGAGTCCCGCGTCAATTACGTCGATAGTAACGCTGTCCTCGCCGATAACGCGCTTTCCGAGAGGAAGGTACTGTATCTCTGCCTCGGTCTTAACGGTGAGCACCGACTCGCCCGTGTATTCAAAGTCCTCGGGTATCTCGATATCTATCCAAAGAGAATCAAGCGCACCTCTCATAATTCTGAATCTGCCGAGGTTGGTAAGCGGAACTAAAAGGTCGGGGTAAAGACCCGGGGTCGTCCTGAGGTAGCCGCCGTCGGTTTCCTCGTCGTATGCGCCGCGCACGGGCTTCACCACGGGAACGTGCACTACGTTACGCACGGTCGCGTACTTTGCGAGAGGGCCCGAGAGGGTTGGCGTACAGAGCGCAAGCTCTATGTTCTCCTCGTCTCGCTCGTAGGTATAGAGAAGCTGAAGGGAAATCTTCTCTCCGCGGAGCGCACTTATTCTCTCAAGTCTTTCAAACTTTTCTATTTTCTCGTCGAGAAACGCCTTTTCAAGAGAGGAAACTATTCTTGTTTTGTACATCTTATTTCTCCGTTCTGTCCTGAGTTTAAATGAAGATTATAACTATAATATAGTATAACCGAAAGGGGAAATATTTTCAATGAACAAATCAACGCTTTTTATGGACGATTCGCCGATTTATTACGTGGAAGCATTACTTATATCTTCGCCTTTATCATATCGTTTATTCTTTCGCGTACTGACATGAACTCTTTTGTCGAGTATGCGCTCGAGGTGAAGGTGATCTTCTTGC
>JAZOMD010000037.1:0-13747 GCA_045653745.1 Eubacteriales bacterium
GTTTTGATATGCTATAATACTATCTGCCGATTTGTGATTAACAAATAAATTTATATAAAATTACGTCCGCAAGGACGGGATTTTTGGAGGTGTCAAAATGGCTAAGTGCAGTATCTGCGGCAAGGGCGTTACCTTTGGACACAACGTGTCTCACTCTAACCGCAAGACCAACAGAACCTGGAAGCCCAACATTCGTAGAGTTAAGGCTGTCGTTAACGGCTCTAACGCTACCGTATATGTTTGCTCCCGTTGCCTTCGTTCCGGAAAGATCGAACGCGCTTAAGTGACAAAAAGCTCTGCTTCACAGCAGAGTTTTTTGTTTTACGGATATGAATATGAAAAGTATTGTAGTTGATAAAAGAATTCCAAGCGAGATTGCCTCGGAGCTCGTACGCCTCGGGCTCTCTCCCATATATCTTGAGAGCTACTCGGCGCTCGGCGAGGCGGTTGCCTCCCACCCCGATACTCTCCTATTTAAATATAAGGATAGACTTTTCTTTGACGCAGGCTACGAAAGAGAGCACCCCGAGGTGCTTTCAAGAATAAGAGAGGCAGCCCCCTCGCTCCGCCTTATACCTACCCCCGATGCACTCGGTGCGGTATATCCCGAGGACACGCGCTACAACGCCCTTCTTACAGAGAACGGGCTCTTTTTAAGGGAAAAGAGCGCCTCGGGTGCCATTCTCGCGCTAAAGGACGAGGGCGTGCAGATAAACTCCGTAAAGCAGGGATACCCTGCCTGCTCCACCCTCACCTTCGGAAAAAGCGCGCTAACCGCCGACAGAGGTATGGCAGCAGCGCTTGAAAAAAGCGGCATCTCGGTCACTCTTATACGCGAAGGATTTATTTCCCTGCCGCCCCACGAATACGGGTTTGTTGGCGGCGCAAGCTTCGTTTTAGAAGGTTTTGTTTACTTTTTTGGCGATTATAAGCTTCACCCGGACGCCGAGCTGATAGAAAACGCTATAAAATCAGAGGGATTTATTCCCGTCTCGCTCGGTGCCTCTCCCCTCGTCGACCTCGGGGGTGCTATCGTCATAGAATAGCGCGCCTAAGGCGAGACTGACGACGGGCACGGCTATCACTCCGCCTATACCGAAAAGCGAATATCCGACGTACAGAAGGATAAGCGTTAAGACGGGGTGCATATCGAGGCTTCTGCCGACTATTCTCGGCTCGGTAAGCTGTCTTACGAAAAGATTTACTAAAAACAGGACGATAAGCCCTACGCCGAGTCCGTGGCTCCCACCTGCAAAGGAGAGTATGCTCCACGGGATAAGAACCGTGCCGACCCCGATTACGGGGAGTATATCAAGCACGGAAATCAGGAGCGCAATCACGAATGCGTGCTCCCTTCCGAGAATAAAGAGCCCGACGAGCATTATCGTAAAGGTGATAAGAAAGAGGAGAAGATAGGAGCGCAGGTATCTTTTCCCGAGGAGAAAGAAGCTCTTTTTGAGGCGCGAGAGAACTCCTGCACAGCGCTCGGGCAGAATGCGGCGCACGGCGGCGTTTATTCGCTCGAGGTCGAGGGTGAAATATACCAGGGCTATAACCGTTATAAAAAGGAAAAAGAGAGCGCGCGGCACGGAAAGCGCAAGCGAGCTTGCAAGGTCTGCAAGAGCCGTAAGAGCCCTTTCGAGTATCGCGTCGGCGGCACCGCTTATCGTATCGAGAAGCTCGGGCGGCAGACGGTCTCCGATTATCGGTGGGTTAGAAAGAAGGGCGACGAGGTCATAGAGCGCACTCCCCTCTCCGAGCCCCGAGAGAAAGCTCCAGAGTGCTGCGGTCAGCCGCCAGACGACCAGAGCCGCCACGCCAAAGAGAATAAGAGTTACAAATAGCGAAATAAATAAGCGAAGCAGGTGCTCGGGCACGCGCGTTTTCTTCGAGAGAGCCGCGGCAGGCACTCTTGTGGCAAGTGCAACGCCCCACGCTATAATAAACGGCAGTACCACGGGCAAGAGATAGCGCACAAGCAGGCCCGAGAGAAGCCCTGCGGCAAGTATCCCGACGAGAAGAATTGCGATAAATTCGAGTTTTTCCTTGTTCACGCTGTCACCTCACGGTTTTTTATTAAATTATAGACGAAAATAAAAAAATATATAACAAAGGAGATTTTAAAATGATAGTTATTGAAATGGAGGGCGGCTCGGAAATCCGCCTTGAGCTCTACCCCGAGGCAGCACCTAAGACGGTTGCAAACTTCAGAAAGCTCGTATCAGAGGGCTTTTACGACGGACTTACCTTCCACAGAGTAATCAAGGGCTTTATGATTCAGGGCGGCGACCCTCACGGAAACGGTATGGGCGGTGCTGACGAAAATATCGTCGGCGAGTTCCGCGCTAACGGACACAACAACCCCATCAAGCACGAGAGAGGCGTTATCTCTATGGCGCGCGCCTTCGACCCCAACTCCGCGTCCTCACAGTTCTTCATTATGCACGAGAACGCGCCTCACCTCGACGGTCAGTACGCGGCGTTCGGCAAGGTTGTTTCGGGCATTGAGACGGTTGACGAGATTGCAGACATTCCCACCGGATACGGCGACAAGCCGAGAATCGCCGTAAGGATAAAGAGAATTTACGAAGAATAAGTATTGACAAATTATTAATAATATGCTAAAATATTTCATTATACTTCGAAAGTGAGACAAAGTGATGAAATACACTATGATTATCCTCGCGATAATCTTTTATCTCGGGTATATGCTTTACCTTGGATTCAAGTTATCGAAAAAGAATAAGTCCTCCGACGATTTCTATCTCGGCGGCAGAAAGCTCGGTCCTCTCGTAACCGCGATGAGTGCCGAAGCATCGGACATGTCCTCCTGGCTCCTTATGGGTCTTCCCGGAGTTGCGCTCCTTACGGGCGTTGCTGGTAACACCTCGGGCTTTGCAGAGGCGGTATGGACCGCGGTAGGTCTTGCGGTAGGTACTTATATTAACTGGCTTATAGTTGCAAAGAGAATCAGAGTCTACTCCGAAAAGACGAATGCAAGCACTATTCCCGAGTTTGTCTCCAACCGCTTTGGCGACAAGAAGGGTGTGCTCACCGCGGTTGCGGCAATACTCATTATAGTATTCTTCGTTCCCTACACCGCCTCGGGCTTCTCTGCTATCGGTAAGCTTGCCTCTAACCTCTTTGGCATCAACTACCACACGGCTATGATAGTCGGCGCGATAGTTATCGTTGCTTACACTGTTATGGGCGGATTCCTCGCGGCATCTATCACCGACCTTGTTCAGTCTATCATTATGACGCTTGCGCTGTTCGTTGTCGTTTGCTTTGGCATCGAGAACTTCGGCGGTATGGCTGCGGTTAAGGACACTATCCTTGCACTGCCCGACATCGACTCTCTCGGTCAGTATTTCAGCCTCACCGGAACCGACGGCAGCTACGGCTTCCTTCCCATCGTTTCTACTCTTGCGTGGGGTCTTGGATACTTCGGTATGCCTCACATACTCCTCAGATTTATGGCAATCGAGGACGAAAACAAGCTCAAGGTTTCTCGCCGTATCGCATCGGTATGGGTAACCATTTCGATGGGTATTGCAATATTCATCGGCGTTATCGGCCTTAACTTTGCAGTAAAGAGCGGTCTTCTCGGCTCGGGCTTTGACTCCGAGAACATCATTATCGAGATTGCAGACACGATTGCAAGCCTTGACACCTTTGCGGCAATTATTGCAGGCTTCATCATCGCAGGAATTATCGCTTCCATAATGTCCACCGCAGACTCCCAGCTCCTTGCGGCCTCCTCCTCGGTTTCCGAGAACCTCGTTAAGAGATTTGCTTGGAAGAATATGCCCGAGAAGGCGCAGATGTGGTTTGCACGCGGCACTATGGTTGCCATCGCTATAATCGCTGTGTTCCTTGCTTGGAACCCCAACAGCTCGGTGTTCAGAATAGTTTCCTTCGCTTGGGCAGGCTTCGGCGCGGTGTTCGGTCCTGTAATCCTCTTTGGCCTTTTCTGGAAGAGAACCACCAAGTGGGGCGCTCTCGCAGGTATGCTCTCGGGCGGTATAATGGTCTTCCTCTGGAAGTTCGTTATCGCAAAGCTCGGCGGCGTGTTCGCTATCTACGAGCTCCTTCCTGCATTCATTCTCGCATCTGTTGCTATCGTAGCAGTTTCGCTCCTTACCGCGAAGCCCGATGCAGAAATCGAGGCTACCTTCGATGCAGTTAAGAGCCACTGTGCTGCAAAGGTTGCACGCATCTCCGAGGAAGAATAATTCTAAAAACTTAATAAAAAAGCAGGGTTTTGCTAACCATAAGTTAGCAAAACCCTTTTTAGTTTGCGGATATTTTAAAAAAGCGAGACGAGTTCCTTCGGAGTTTTTACGACGGTGACGAAGCCGGATTCGAGAAGCTCCTTTTCCGAGCCGTGTCCCCAGTGGACGCCTATGGCGTCTATCCCTGCCTCGCGTGCGCCGTGTGCATCGTACATTCTGTCACCGACGAGGACGCAGGCGGATTTATCCTTTATACCGAGGTTATCGAGTACGTACTCTATTACCTCGCTTTTTTTATCCCTCGTTTCGCCACCCGACGCACCGCCGACGAAGGCAAAATATTCGTCGAGCCCGAAAAGTGAGAGCACGCGCTTTGCGGTGTGCTCGGGCTTCGAGGTAGCGACGGCGAGGATTTTTCCCGACGCCTTTATAGCCGAAAGCATTTCCCTTATATCGGGATAAACCTCGTTATCCCACCAGCCGTAGACGTCGTAATACTCCCTTAAGAGGCGTATCGCCTCGCGCGACTCGTCGGGAGTGAAGCCGAAGGCCGACTGCCACTCGGAAAAGAGGGGCGGTCCTATAAAGCGGCGAAGGCTCGCTCTGTCGCCGTAGTCGACCCCTACGCGCGAGAGCGCGTAGACGAAGGCTTCCACGAGTCCGTGCTCGGGATTAGTAAGCGTGCCGTCCAGGTCGAAAAGAATAACGTTATATTTCTTCATTTCAATTTTTCCCATAGTATTCGTAGGTTTGCTCGAGGCTTTTTTTCAGTCCGTCCACGGCACTCTCGGGCGAGAGAAGGCGCATATCTGAGCCGAAGCCGAGCAGCCAGGCGTAGAAGGTCGGGCTTATCATAACGCGAACAGAGACACGGAAGCCGAACTCGGTCGGAAAGAAAGAGGGCTCTATACCGAAGCGGTCGATAATAACGCCGGCAAGGTGCTCACGGCATTCGAGGGTAACAAGCTCCTCACGGCCGCCGTACATACCGAAGATTTTGCGCGAATATTCAGCAGGGTTAAAGCGCAAATCCGCCACCCGTGCATCAATTTTCTCTTCCTCGACCTTCGTCTCTGCCATTTTATCAACTCGGAAATTCTTGTAAGAGCCTGCCTCGGAGTCGTAGCCGACGAGGTAATAATTTCCGTCGGAGAGCATAAGAGAGGCAGCGCTGGCTATATATCTTTTGCCGTCGCGCCTGTAAACCTTCTTCTTGCGCCCGGTATAATCAAAATAGAAAAAGGAGATTTTCCGAGCCGAATTTATGGCTCTGTGAATAAGGTCAACGGTTTCGAGAGTAGCCGCGTTCTCGGTCTTTATTCTATCCTCAACGTAGACCTGACGGGAAAGCTCGTGCGCGTGGTATTTTCCTGCGTAAGCCTTCAGCTTTGCGATAAGCGCGCGGCTCTCGCCCTTCGTTATAAAGCGCGAGGACTCTACCGAGTCAACGAGCATTTTCAGCTCTGCGAGCTCGAAGGGACGCTCGGCGAGGGTATATTTCGGTGGTCTTTCGGGCAGAGTAATTACAGGAAAGCCTATCTCACCGAGGGTGAGAAGGTCGTCGTATATGCTCTTGCGCTCGGCGCTAATGCCGTCTTGCCCGAGCTTTTCTATAATTTCGCTCATAGACAGTCCGTGCGACTCGTCGGTCTCGTTTATAAAAAGAGAAAGAAGCGAAAAAAGCTTTCTTTTCTGATTTTCCCGTCTTGGCATAGCACTCTCCTTTTGGTTTTTACAAATATTATATTATAAAATTCGCCCTATGTCAAGAAAAAAAGAATGGAGCTGTCCAAAAAAGAGGACAGCCCCACAGTAAAATCTATAAAGTCAGAAGTTTTGCCGCACCGCGGATTTGAGCAAGACGGGTCGATTACTGCCAACGGCGTAGTTACCTACGACGAGAGCCAAGTAATCAGCGGTTATCACCAAATACCGCATTAACCCGGTTTGATGTTAGATTTAGGCAAGACGGGTCGTTTGTGACCGAAGGCGTAGTCACCTACGTCGAGTGTCCAGCAAACGGCACGTATTGTCAAATATAACATTAAACCACGCCCTGAGCGAGCATTGCGTCGGCAACCTTCAGGAATCCTGCAATGTTTGCACCGGCAACGAGATTGCCCTCAAAGCCGTACTTCTTTGCAGCGGCTACGGATGCGTCGTAGATGTTCTTCATAATACCCTGAAGCTTAGCGTCAACCTCCTCGGAGGACCAGCCGTAACGCATAGAGTTCTGAGTCATCTCAAGACCGGAAACGGCAACGCCGCCTGCGTTAACTGCCTTAGAGGGAGCAACTACTACGCCGTTTTCCATAAGGTATGCAACAGCCTCGTTGGTGGTGGGCATATTGGGGACCTCGACGTAATACTTCACGCCGTTCTCGACAATCTTCTTTGCATCATCCATACCAACCTCGTTCTGGGTAGCACAAGGCATAATAACGTCTGCCTTAACGCCCCAGGGCTTCTCGCCCTTGAAGAAGGGAACGCCGAACTTATCAGCATAGTCCTCAACTCTGTTACGGCAGGAAGCACGCATCTCGAGCATGAAGTTTACCTTCTCCTCGGTAGAAACGCCGTCCTTATCGTAGATATAACCGTCGGGACCGGAAATGGTAACAACCTTACCGCCGAGCTCGTTAATCTTCTTTACAGTACCCCAAGCAACGTTACCGAAGCCGGATACTGCGAAGGTCTTGCCCTTTACGCTCTCGCCAAAGGACTTGAGCATCTCAACGGTGTAATAAACTGCGCCGAAGCCGGTTGCCTCGGGACGGATAAGAGAGCCACCGTAGTTTATGCCCTTACCGGTAAGAACGCCGGTGAACTCACCGCGAATTCTCTTGTACTGACCGAAAAGGTAGCCTATCTCTCTTGCACCAACGCCGATGTCACCTGCAGGAACGTCGGTATCGGAGCCGATGTACTTTGCAAGCTCGGTCATAAAGCTGTGGCAGAAGCGCATAACCTCTGCGTCGCTCTTGCCCTTGGGGTCGAAGTCGGAGCCGCCCTTACCGCCGCCCATAGGAAGACCGGTAAGAGAGTTCTTGAAGGTCTGCTCGAAGCCGAGGAACTTGATAATGCTCTCGTTTACAGAGGGGTGGAAGCGAAGACCGCCCTTGTAAGGACCTATCGCACTGTTAAACTGAATACGGAAGCCGCGGTTTACCTCAACCTTACCGTCGTCGGTCATCCACGGAACGCGGAACTTAATAATTCTCTCGGGCTCTACTATACGCTCGAGAACGCCCGAGGTAACGTACTCGGGATTCTGCTCGATTACGGGCTCGATGGACTCAAGGACCTCGCGCACGGTCTGGTGGAACTCGGCCTCGCCTGCGTTTCTCTTGATAACGCGGTCCATAAGCTCGTTAAGATACTGAGACTTAAACATTGTTTTTTCTCCTAAGGTTTTAAAATTAATATATATAAATATAGCACAAACCCATTCTAAAATCAAGACCTTTTTGCAAGTTTTTTAAAATTTTCTTGCATTTTTTTCGTATTTTTAACCGATTTCAGTCAAAAACGGGACAAAGATTGACATTTTTATAACTATTTTACGGCAAATTTGGGAAAGCAGGTGTTTTTATGCCGGAAAGTGAGAAACGGGGGCTGCGCCTGCCCGTACGGGCGGCGGCCGTCTATCTTATCAGCGGAGCTATCGGAAAGAGCGTGGGGCTTTTTCTGACTCCGCTTTTTACAAGAATCTTGCCGCCTACGGAATACGGCGGATACGCTTATTATATGAGCCTTATCGGGTTTGGCTCCCTCTTTGCCTCTGCGGCTCACTCGCAGGCGGTAAGCTACGGTGGGTCGGCACGCTTCGGTGCCAAGGAATTCTACCCTGCCCTCTTTACCGTATCGGTGGGCTTTTCCCTGCTGGGGTCTCTGCCGACGGTGTTGCTCTCGGGCCTCACGCCGGCGCTCGGTGCGGCACTCGTTTTCCAGCTACTCGCAGACGCCGCCGTCGGTGCTTACGCTATGCGCTCGCGCTACCTTTACGACTATGGGCGCGTGGCGGCTCTCTCGCTTTTTTCTTCGCTTGCCTCGCCGCTTCTCTCCCTATTTTTATTAAAGAGAGGTTTTTTCGGCGGTGTCGGGGCGCGAGTATATTCTCTGCTCGCCGTCTCACTCGCTTCTGCTATCTGGGCGGCGGTGTCACTTCCCGTGAAAGGAAGGCTTCTACCGCGAAGGGACGAGCTTTCCTACGCTCTGAAAACGGCACTGCCCTTTCTCCCCGGTGCGCTCGCGGCGGCTCTCTCTGCCGAGGCGGACAAGCTTATCGTCGGAAGGATTCTCGGCAGTGGCGCTTTAGCAAAATACTCGGTCGCCTATTCTATCGGCGCAGGCCTCTATTTCGTCAGCACGGCACTCTCCTCGGCACTCTGTCCGTGGCTTATACGACGGGTAGAGAGAGGAGAGACTAGAAAAGCGGCGGCGCCCGTACGCACGGTGCTGACTCTGCTTTTTTCGGCATCGGTCGCCGTTATACTGATAGCTCCCGAGGCGCTCGGGATACTTGCGCCAAGAAGCTACGCGAGCGCGCTTTACGCCGTCCTGCCCGTGGCGCTCGGTGTGCCGCTTTCCTTCCTTCTGGGGCTCTCGACTCTCCTTCTCGCGCAAAGCGGTGCGGCAAGGCGCGCGGCGTTACTCTCGGGTATAGGCGGAATCTCGGGTGCGCTCCTTTCTCTGCCACTCACTATGCTTTTCGGGCTTACGGGGGCGGCGTCGGCAGGCTTTGTAGGCACGCTTATCTCGCTTTATCTATCTCTTTCGGCTCTTGACGGTGGGAATCTGCCTTCGCCGATTTCGCTCGGGGAGCTTCTTTACACCCTTTTTCCATTTCTCTCCCTTGCGCTCCTATCTGCGCTACTCTACCCATATCCGCGCGTGCGACTTTTACTTCTTCTTTTTTCGCTATTTCTCGCCCTGCGCGCTACAAAGAACACCTTTCCTCTGATTTTCAAAAAAGAAAAATCTCCGCCGATTTAAACAAAAAGCGGAGATTTTGCAAAGTATAGTTGTCTTTTTTAGTATTCTTCCTGCTCGTCAAGAGAAAGTGCGAGAGCCTTTGCTTCGGCAATCTCTCGGCGAAGGAAGTCTGCTACCTCGTCGGAAATTTCGATAAGCACCTCTGCCTTCTCGTATCTTGAGCGAACGAAGATACGGTAGGTAACGTCGGGGTTAAGAGTGGGGATATAGGAATACTTTCTCGTTCCGTAGGGGGTGCTGTGCGCGCGCCTTTCGGCAGGAGTCTCGCGGTCGAGTCTGGCGATATCGGCAAGAGAAATTCTCGAGAGAGTGCTCTGCCTTTTTCCCGTTACCTGCCTGACGACGAAGACGGGCGTGCCGTAGCCGTCGAGGGTAAGGTCGTAGTAATATTTCACGCCCACGTATTTCGTGTAGAGAAAGACAGCGGCGGTTATAAGAAGGATAGCAAGCACGCCGACAAGACCGCTCTTTTTTATACCGAGGTTACTAAGTAGAATATAGGTCAGAGCGACGAGGGCGGCGACACCGAGAAGGACGTAAAAGGCGGTGTTTGCCTTTTTGTTAGTGGGAGATGCGTGTATGGAAAGCTCCTTCATTTTTCAGGCGCCTCCGAGGAAGAAAGCTTATATTCCTTGAAGCTGCTATGGTCGTCGTTATTCTCGTATATCGGGATAGCGAAGGGCTCTTTCTTTTCAACGCCGTCTATCGTTATCTCGAGCCTTATCCACTTCGCGCCCTCGAAGTCAACTCCGTCGAAGACGAGCTTTGCGTATCTGTACATCATAAAGCTATCCCAGAGAGTCGCGGTAAGCTCTGCGTCAAGCGGCTCTGAAATCACGCCCTCGCCCGTGCCGTTTTTAGCAAGCGAGAAGTGGAATATATCCTGATTTTCGAGGTCAAGCTTTACTCCGTAGGTTCTGTATATCTCGTCGTAAAGAGATTTATTGAACCTTACGCTTATCTGCATATTGCCTGCGCCCTCTACGACTATAAGATTGTCGCAGAAGAAGTTACCCTTATCCGCGTCGTCGTACGGTGCGCGAAGGTTCTGCGTTTTCGCGCCGATATTACCGTCCGTCGAGTTATAATACTCGGTAAGCGCGTCGGTAAAATATATATCCTTCATCGAGGACGGATAGTGATTAAAGGTAAATACTCTGAAAAGAAGCAAACCGACAACCGAAAAGCAAAGCACGAGTGCGATTATCTTTATAAGCGTCAGCACTCTGCCCCTCTTCGGCGGCTCGTCCACCTCGTTATAATCGCCGTAGCGCTCAAAATCAGCCATTTTCTTAGTCCTTTCATTCATAGGCAAGCGAATAACCAAACTCGCTCTTGCTCAACGCTATTATTATATAATATATTTTGGTGCTTGTCAACAAGGGGGAGAAAATTTAAAGTTAGTTCAAAAAATATACCGCCCGAGGACTTGCCGAGGGCGGTATGCTACTTATAAGTTTAGAACTGATTATCGCGCCCAAGGTAGAGCTCGCGCTTCTCCTCGGGGGAAAGCTCGTCAATGTCAACGCCGTTTCTCATTGCCGTCCAAGCTCTGTTGGGCACGGGGGGATTGAACGCAGGGAGCTCGATGCCGGGGGTGTTTATCCCCGAGGTGGCGCCGGGAGCGTCCTTGCGGTAGCCGAGCGAGTTTTCGCTCTCCTTACTGTAAACCACTCTGTCGGTCTTTTTCTTTTCTTCCTTCACTTTGTCTTTTCTCCTTTTTCTTTTTCGCGCGCTTGCGCAATATTAGTATGTGAAGGTTTAGGATATATTATTTGTCGGTATTGAAAAGTGGCTTTTTATATGGTATAATTATTTCATCAGGGGGCGAAAGGAGGGCTTTCTATGCTTTACAGAAATTTAAGCGGATATTTCAGAGAAAAATACGGAAGAAGACTTACGAAAATCTGCATAGACGCAGGCTTTTCTTGCCCTAACCGAGACGGTGTGTGCGGCGTTGGCGGCTGTATATTCTGCTCGGAGCGCGGCTCGGGCGAGCACATAGAGGCGCTCTCGGGTGTCGGCGAGCAGGTAAGGCGCGCTATCGACGAAGCTAAGGAGGACGAGCTTTTCGTCGCGTATTTTCAGAACTTCTCAGGCACCTACGCGCCATTAGAGATACTGAAAAAAAGATACGACGAGGCGCTTATATCGGAGAGAATAAAGGTGCTCGCAATAGCGACGCGTCCCGACTGTATAGACGAAGGCGTGGCAGAGCTTATTGCAAGCTACAAGAAGGAGCGCGACGTGTGGGTGGAGCTCGGACTGCAGACGGCGAGCGACGAAACGGCAAAAATCATTAACCGCGGCTACGAGACCTCGGTTTTCACAAGAGCTGTGAAAATACTTGAAAAATACGAAATACCCGTGGTTGTACACCTTATCGTCGGGCTTCCCGGCGAGGGGCTTTCGGAAATCAAGAGGACGACAGAATACATAAGCACTCTCCCCGTGTGGGGTGTGAAGATACACTCGATATACGTTGCGAAAGGCACCCGCCTTGCGACAATGTACGAGAGAGGTGAGTATGAGCCGCCCACGCAGAGCGAGTATACCCGGAGTGCCGTGTATATCCTCACGCATCTACCAAGGGAGGTGGTAATCCACCGCCTCACGGGCGACGCTCCGAAGGACTCGCTCCTCGCTCCCGAGTGGAATAAGGATAAGCACAGGGTTATAGAAGCGCTCACAAAAGAGATGCAGGAAAAAGGGTTCACACAAGGGTGCTTTTTTGAAAAATAGGCATATTTGACAATAATTATTTACATATAATGCTTAAAGCAGGTGCTATCCGAGGATAGCACCTGCTTTTCAATGATTTATTTTCAGGTAGCGACCGGCCCACAAAAGTGCTATAATCATTACTTTCTGCGGCAAAAGCACTTATACCAATATTGCTGTTGAGGAAATTAACACGCAGAGTATTGTAACAAAAAAACGCTACTTTCTTGAATCCGTTTTTCTTGTTTTTCATTTTTTTGTTCCTCTCTTTTACCTATAAACAAACCCTTAACAGAATACTTTTCTATCCTGTCCTTTCATACCAATTGTTTTGAAACAATCAACCTTTATTTCTTCTCCCACCTTGCATAGAGGCAAATTTCCTCGTAAATTCGGTTGCCTTCTTCATCAAAATTTATTTCTACAATGTCGTTTTCAAAATCCCAAGCATTTACGCACTCCGCCTCTTTGTACCAACCTGCGAATTTGTAACCCTCGCGTTTGGGGTCATACGGCGGTTTAATGATTTTTCCGCTTTCTTCAAGCAAATCTACGAAGAAATAGCCTTCGTTTGGATTTTCTTCATAGTTGAAAAAGTACGCTACATTTGCCGGGATTATGTTGCTGTATTCTCGTATATCTATGCTAGACAGCACACTCCTTACCGGATAAGTTCGCACAGGATCATTGTACATACACTTCGGTATCACGTACACTATGAATAAATACGTGTCAATTATCGTGTCTGTGCTTGCCGATATTACATATTCTGTGCCTTCATAATAACTTATTTCTTTTATGCAAGATGTTTTTATCGTCCACGGGAAATAAACCTTTTCGGGACCGTAAATCTTGGCCCACGTAGCTCCCCAACCCCATACATCTCCAACGCCCAGAACCGTCCTTCCGTTTACATTATCAGGAATGTAAATTATCTCAGATTCATCGTAATCAAACCCAACTGTAACAACAGAAAGATATTCGCTCTCTGTACCATATTTGTGATATTTAACCCCATCAAATTTAATCTCGTTTGATTCCAAAGCACACCCACAAGTGCACACGAGTATGCTTAAAATCAAAAAGCATAAAACTGTTTTTTTAAATTTCATATTTCGTTCCTTTCATAATGCCAAAACCGGCAGTTTTTGGATAGGATTAAGTGCACCGTTGGCTTATCGTTATTCATATACTGCTCCTTCCGCTATTCAGAGGCGGTAAAACAAACTTCTTTATCACTATTATACCAAAATATTGAATGTTTGTCAACAAAATTGTGAGTAATAACCAAATCGTTATGATAAACTTTGAATATGCAGAGCAAAAAAACAAAGAGCCGTCGACTTTGCAACGGCTTTTCTATAAATATGCATATTTGAAAAGAGGTGCTGTATTCACAGCACCTCTTTATGTTTTCCGTTCGGTTATGAACGAATTTATCGGTATTAGCCCTTGAAATATTTAACCATCGACTTGAACATCTTGATGTCGTAGTCGCCGAGGACGTTGCGGTAAAGGTCCTTACCTACACGCTCGGAGTGACCCATCTTACCGAAGACTCTGCCGTCGGGAGAGGTAATACCCTCGATTGCATACATGGAATCGTTGGGGTTGAAGCGAACGTCGCCGGTTGCGTTGCCGGCAAGGTCTCCGTTCTGGGTTGCAATCTGACCGTTCTTTATAAGCTCCTTGATAGTTTGCTCATTTGCAAGGAACTTACCTTCACCGTGAGAAATCGGCACGTTGTAGATATCGCCGACGCTCGTAAGAGCGAGCCAGGGAGACTTGTTAGATGC
>JAZOMD010000038.1:0-4383 GCA_045653745.1 Eubacteriales bacterium
CTCATAAGCCAGAGCTCTCTTCTGAAGCACAACGTTAAGCTTCGCCTTATCGCTCTCGCGCATAGGCTTTACCTTATAAACGTAAGGGATACCGTCCTCGTCCTCATTCCAGATCTCATAAACCATATAAGGCGTTACTTCGCCGGTCTTGTCGTCAACCATCTGCTCTTCACGAACAGAAAGGAAAGCTTCATCGCCGGTCATGAATATTATATCGAGCATATCATAACCGCCGATATCCTTTGCGGCGAAATCTACGCGAATCTCGCGCTCTTTACCGTTTACAGTGATCATTTCGCGAAGAACGTAACCGTACATATCATCTCCGCTTTTCGTCTTTGCGTCGAGTAACTCTCTAACTACCTTGAGCTCCATTACTGCCTGTTCCTGATTCTTTACGTTTTTCATGTTTTCTTTTCCTTTCTTGCGTATGCCCGCCGGCAATCTATGCGACGTCTGCCGCTGACCTTCCGGGGAGGTACCGGGAGGTTTCGTCGTAATTTTCAACGTACTCTTCAGAGCGGCTTATACGGCGAATTTCTCTTGTATAGGATCTCCGTCAACGACGGGAGAGGATGAATCATCATTTTCGGAACTGCTGCTTTCCAGGATATCCTTAGCCAGGACACCTGAAAAGGCTTTTAATCCTTGCTTACGTCCATTCAAACGAATTTCATAATTGTACGAATTAAGCAGCTTCTCGATTATACCGGTAAGCTCGTGCTTGAGGGGAAGGATATTCTTAGCCGTTACCGGACGAGCGAGTATATTCTCAATAGTCATCTTTTTCTCATTGAGAATAGTCTCAAACGTAACCTTGCTTTCCTCACAAGTCTTCTCGAGCTTCAAAATGAGGTTTATCAGATCGTCTTTAGAGTACTTGGCGAATCTTTGCTGCGCTTCGGATAAAGGCTTCACCTCGGATTCGACCTGTTCAGCCGGCTGAATTCGTGTATTACCTTTTTCTTTAAGCGATTTCTTGTAGGCCCGGATTTCAGCCCGAGTCCAATTAGGTTTAATAGCCTTTCTCTCTTGATAAGTCAAAGAGGTCATCTCTATCAGCTGCCAGAACTGAAAAAACTTCGCTTCTTGAGAAATGCTATATTCGGGCTCTTTACCTTTCTCTTTGATGTAAGAGGTAAACTCATCGACGACTTCCAAATAATTATATAAGGAAGTTCGGCAAATACCGAATTTTTCCTTCATGAAGGTTAAAAGATATATTGAATTATCCGACCACCAAGCTCCACCAATAGGAGAATAGGGATTATCTTTCCAGCTCGAGGAAGGATTATCTTCACTCCATTTATCGTGAAGTGCATGCGTCTCATCATGATACGCAGCCCAGGCACCGGAACGAACAAGTTTGGCAATCGTTATAGCAGTCTCCCATCGAGCATCAGACGTGTTCCCGAGGCACTTTTTCAACGCACTTTCATATTTCGAAAGAACTTCTTTCTTTCCGAAATCTTTTGAATTTACAATTTCAAGACAATAACCTACATTTCCTTGATGTAAAAGGGAAACTAAACTGGTTGCCATATTAAAACCTCACAAAAACAAAAAATAGAACCGCCCAATTTGGACAGTTCTATTGTACTATAACACCTATTATCTTCAAAATTGTAATGTCTTGTTGCAAAAATGCAGGGATTGTGGTATAATAGTGAAGTTTATTATTGATTTTTCGGAGATTTAAAATGAAAAAAGGAAATGCTTGGGCGCTCTTGCCCATCGGTTTTTTTGTAGTTCTTTATCTGTCGCTCGGTATAATTTTTGAATACGGAATGAAAATTTCGATGGGATTTTATAACGTTCCCATCGTCGTCGTATTTCTCGTCGCACTTCTTGTTGCCTGCCTTCAGAACCGAACGGTGAGCTTTGAAAAAAAGCTTGAGATAATGGGCAAGGGCGTCGGCGATAAAAATATGATAACGATGCTTTTGATATTCCTTCTTGCCGGCGTTTTCGTCGGTGTGGTCGGAAGGAGCAGTGCGGAGAGCGTTGCTTATCTCCTTCTTTCGGTAGTTCCGCCGCGATTCGCCGTTTCTGTGATATTCTTGGTTGCCTGCTTCGTTTCTACCGCGATGGGTACGTCTGTCGGCACCATCACTCTACTAACCCCTATCGCTGTCTCAATTGCGGCAACCTCGGGCTTCTCGCTCCCTCTGTGCGTCGGCACGGTTGTCGGCGGCGCAATGTTTGGTGACAACCTCTCCTTCGTCTCCGATACCACCATAGCCGCCTGCGGAGGTCAGGGGTGCGCTATGCGTGATAAATTCAAAACTAATTTTCTGATAGTTTTGCCTGCCGCCGTTTTGACCCTTCTTTTGATTCTTTTTCTTTCCTTCCGTGCAGATATCAGCCCGATAGCCACCAAGGACTACGCGCTGATTCAGATATTACCGTATATTTTGGTGCTTATTTGCGGAGTTAACGTCGTCAACCTTTTTCTGACGCTGATTGTGGGTATATTAACGGGAAGTGTGATTATGCTTTCCACAGGCGCGCTTGACTTCTCGGGCTTGATTTCGGGAATGGGTAACGGTGCTTCGGGTATGTTTGAAACCGCAATGGTCGCACTCCTCGTTTCCGCGCTCTGCGCCCTGATTCGTGAGGCTGGCGGATTCGAGGCTCTGCTTAACGGCATTCGCCGTATATTCCGCGGAAAGCGCGCAGGTCAGCTTGGCATAGGACTTCTCGTCGGTCTTATGGACATCTCCACTGCCAACAATACCGTCGCCATAGTTATGGCGAATCCGATAGCCTCGGAGATGGCAAAGGATTACGGAATATCGCCTCGTAAAACCGCATCAATTCTCGATACCTTCTCCTGCATTTTCCAAGGAATTCTCCCATACGGCGCGCAGATGCTCGTAGCTCTCTCCGCCGTCGGCACGATGGGTTTTGAGCTTAGCGCGTTTAACGTTATATCCTATCTTTTCTATCCTATGTTCCTTCTTGCGAGCTCGCTTGTATTTATGTTCCTTTTCCCCGAACAGGGCGATCGCGCAAATCACTAATAGAAAACCACCTCGCAAAGCTTTGCGAGGTGGTTTTTTGTTACCAGAACTTTTCCCAATCGGGATTATTGAGCCTCATAAGAGCCTCAAGGAAGAAGTAGTCTCCCCAGATGCAACACTCGTCAATTCCAAGTCTGCCTGCATAATAGTAGGTGCCGTGCGCCAGAAGACCCTCTGCCGTCGGGTCGTCTTTGGTCGTATATTCGTCGATAAGCGACTCCATAATTTCGATAGCAGCGTTGTAGTAGCGCTCCTTGTGCTCAGCATCAAGAGGCATAACCTTGCACGCCTCGAGAAGACCGCATACGGCAATCGCCGCCGCAGAGGAATCGCGTGGCTCTCCGCCGTCGGTGAAATCTAGATCCCAATACGCAACCTTGTCGGTAGGAAGATTTGCAAGATAATAATCAACTATCTTATAGTACTTGGGAATAATTTCGTCGTTTTTCATATAGGAGTAGGTGAAGGGAACGCCTGTAACGCCCCACGCCTGACCTCTCGACCAACAGCTCGTAGCCGATAAGCCCTGCTTAGTTCCGCCGCCGAGGCGCGCGCCCGTAGCAGGATCGAAATAGAAGTTCTGGAAGGTAGAACCATTGTCGCGGACAACCGTATCCATCGTGGTATTGAAATGCGCAAAGCCCTTGCGGGTAAACTCCGCATCGCCTGTTTCCTTGCCTGCCCAGTAAAGAAGATTTATGTTCATAAGGCAGTCTATAATCAGTCGGTAAAACGCCTTGTTTTCGCAGTTTTCATCTCCTGCAAGCTGTATGAACTGTCCCTTTTCTCTGAAGCGGTCGCCAAGAACTTTAGCCGCGGCAATTGATTTCTCTCTGTAAATATCCTCTCCCGTAGCCTTGTAGGTAGCAACGGTGGAGAGGGTAAAGTTAAATCCTATGTCGTGGTCGCCCATACCCACCATATTGTCAACTCTGTTAAAGAAAGTGAGATCAAGCTTCTTTGCAAGATTTATGTACTTCTCCTCGCCCGTTATCTGATAGGCGAGAACCAGCATACCCGTGTAGAAGCACTGAGTCCAACCGCCGGTATTTCCGCATTTGTCGTACACTCCCTTGGTCGTTGCTGAGGAAGGGAAGGCGTCGGTGAATTTTTCTGTCATTTTGTCGATCTTCGAGAGCGCGTTTTTAAGCGCAAGATTAAGCTTTTCTTTTGAAATAGAGTTCATTGTTGATAATCCTCTTTTAAAATATGCTTATACATAAAGTATACACTATTTACGGCTAAAAAGCAAGCGTATTTGCTATATTTTTTATCGATGGCACAGACCTCGAGATCACGCTCGTTTGCTTTTTGCGATGGCGTTATTACACATTGTTATTTTCGAGGGTGGGTAACCGAA
>JAZOMD010000039.1:0-9903 GCA_045653745.1 Eubacteriales bacterium
CAAGGCTCTGGAGCTTGAGAGATACTCGGTTCCCACCTTCACAGAGAAGGAGCGCGTTGACTTTATCGAAATTCTCGAAAATCTCACGCCCGTAATCAAGGTTGAGGCAGAGCTTGGCTCAGAGGTTGTTTTTGACTTCACCGACGTTGCCGTAGGAACGGTTCCCGAAGAGATAACGGTAACTATGGACGCTACCAGAATCCCCAACGAGGGCGCAGGCGCATCCGTAGAGCAGCTTGAGGACGAGAACAAGGTTCTCTTCGTTCACGCAAGACCCAAGGTTGTTGACAACGGAAGAAACTACGCTGTAAACATTCCCGTAACCAACACCAACAGAAACTCCAACGTCAGCATTATAGAGCATAAAATCTACATTGACAGTTCCTCCTCCGCAATGCCCTCTCTTATAGAGGTGATGTACCGTTCGCAGAAGGGCTCGAGCATAATCCTCTATCTCAGAATAGGTCTTAACGCGGCAGGTATAGTCAGCCTCTACGACTCTCTCGGCACTAAAGTGTGCGACATCGGTAAGGCGAACGAGGTTATCGACCTGAGAGTGGAATACTACGTAGCCGAGGGCGTATATAAGGTATTCTCGAGCAACGTCTTCAAGGGCGTCGGTACCACCACTTACAGCAGCCAGGCACACGCTCTTATCGGCTCGGTTTCTATGTGTACTCCCTCCGGCGGATACGGCGAGTATTGGATCGACGACATAAACTTCCGCACGACCCTCAAGGAGTACGTTGACTCCGCTGAGGATATGGAGACCGTTCTTCCGGCAACCTATGAAGACTTCGAGGGTGAGTACAGCGAGGTTGAAAAAGGCCTTTCCTTCACCGACGCAGACGGCTCCGTGACGGGTACGGTAAACGACATCGCATTCGAGTCGGGCGTCGTGGTAGAATACAGCGGCAGCACCAACCAGCACGGCGCAACCGCCTCGGTTATTACCGATACGGCAAGTAACAAGTACGTAAATATAACCTCGCCCACTCGAGTACACGGCAAAGACCGCTCGCACGGTATAACCCTCACCCCCGAGCAGTGCACCTTCAAGCCTAACGCTTACGCCTTCGACCTCGATCTTATGGTAGACTCGAAGCTTTCCGACAACACCCAAACAAGCGGAATCGTATCGATAATTGCCTACGGCACAAACAAGAAGTACACGCAGTATAACTCTAACGTAGACGCTCAGGGCAACGTTTACTTCGGCGGTGTCAAGGCAGGCTCGGTCGATGAATGGTGCTCACTCAGATTTCTGTTCAACGTAAGCTCGGAGTTTGTAGAGCTTTACGCAAAGAACAGAGACGGCGAATACGACTTCCTCGGCAAGCTCGGTAATGCAACGGGCGCTACCGACGGTAAGACCTCAGACATATCGGTTATCGGCGACCAGCTCGCAACCGTTGCGATCAGCTGTAACAGCCCCGTCAGCTTCAACGTTGACAATGTGGCGTTCTACTCCACCAGAGTTGCCGAGTCCGAGACTCCCGACGAGCCCGCTGCTCCCAAGCCCACAGGACCTCGCACGGAGACCTTTGACAAAACCGAGGCAACCTTTGACGGCTTGACGGAAGGAGTAAGCTGCCCCGGCACGGGTCTTGCAACGCAGTTTGACACCACGAGCCATAAGAACACCACCGGCGAGACCGGCGCGTGGGTTATAGACGACGGCACGGGCAACAAGGTCCTTAACTTCTACTCTCCCGGAAGAATCGGAGATCCCAAGGATCGCCCCTCGTCGCTCGACGTTCCCGTTATGGATACTGTCTCCGACAACCCCAACGCGTTCGTCTTCAAGTTTGACATCACCTTCCTTAACGAGCTGAAGGGTGAAAACGCAAAGACGGTATCCACCTCACCCCTCGAGATTCTCGTGCGCGACGAGAACAATAAGTATAACCAGTTCCAGTTCGAAACCGACGGTCAGGGTCGTCTTACCATAAGAGGCAGTGAGGGCTCTGCGGTTATCGGAAATTGGAACGAGAAGATTTCTCTTACCTTCATTATCTACAACAAAGAGTTCCGAGTATACGTATCGGATACCCTCGTTGCAAAATATTCGGCAGGTGCGTCGGGAGCCGTCGATTTTAGCGGTATGCACGGAATCAAAAAGATCCAGATCTCTCCCTTCAACTCGGGCGGTCAGATAGATATCCTTCTCGATAACGTTATGGGATACTCCGACAAGCTCGATACAAGCAAGCTGAATGCAGAGACCGTAACTCCCCTTAACTAATCAAAAAATAACGGTATGCACCTTGTGGGCTAAGGCTCTCGGGGTGCATATTTTTTGCTAGGAAAAGCACTCGAGAGTGCAGGAGCTGACGCGGTAGGCTATGCTCTATCCTCACCCGCTCCCGACGCGCACTTCGTCATAACCCGGTCACACGACAGCGCCGCTGACGCCGCTATCGAGCACTTTGTAAAGCGATTCCCCTGCATTGACACGGTAAAGGTGCTAGAGAATTAAAAAGAAAAAGAAAACCGCACTCACGGCAGGACCGTAAGTGCGGTTTTTAACACGTTAAAGATTTATGCTTTGGCGATTTATGCCGAGATACGCTCCCGACTTATTTAGCTTGAGCATAAAACGTCAGCGGACGACCGACGGCGTATTCGGACATACGTCGAGGGAGGAAACGGCGATTTATGCCGAGATAAATAAGTCGAAGATTTATGCGAGCCACTTGTCGAGATTAGCGCTTATAAAATCGTCGTCTGCGAGCTCGGGATACTCTCTGTAAATTCTGTCTATCTCCTCTGCCTGACCTGCGGAAAGAGCCTCGTTCGGGTTGAGGCACCAGATGCCCTTCATAAGTCCCTGACGGCGGAGAACCTCGTGAAGGCCTGCGATACAGCCTGCGAACCCGTTTGCAGTGTCAAAGAATACTGCGTTGGTATCGGTTACCTTTGCGGCGAGAGTGAGAACCTCCTGAGATATGGTCTTCTCCGCTCTCCACTCCTTGCACTTCTCAAAGAGCTCGACAGCCTTTCTTGCCCATACCGACCAGTGACCGAGAAGACCGCCGATAAAGCCCTTCTCATAGGTCTTGCCGTCTACCTCAAACTTGTAGGTGGTAACGAGGTCGAGGACGATGTTATCGTCGTTACCCGTGTAGAGGGTAATGTCGTCACGGCGAGAGGAGAGTGCAACCGCACGAACTACGTCGTAGGTGTAATATCTGTTGAAGGGAGCCGCCTTTATAGCAACAACGCCCTCTATCTCGGCAAGTCTCTGCCAGTAGTTGTAGGAGAAATGTCTGCCGCCAACCGCGGTCTGAAGATAGAAGCCGATTACGGGAAGAACCTTTGCAACCGCCTTTGTACGCTCTATCATATAGTCCTCGGAGAGGTCGTTAAGTCCACCGGGGCTGAGAAGGACGGCGTCGTAGCCGAGGCTCTTTGCAAGCTCTGCCTCCGCAACAGCCTGCTCGGTCTTACCGCAAGCACCTGCAACCATTACTACGGTCTCGCCGGTTCTCTCTTCAAACGCGAGCGCCTCCTCCATTGCCACGCGGAGCACGGGCTCGAGGAGATTATACTTCGGCTCTCTTATCTCAAACTGGGTGGTATGTACTGCAACGGCGAGGCCGCCTACGCCTGCGTCGAGATAGTATCTTACGAGAGTTCTCTGTCTTTTCTCGTCAAAATTTCTGTTTTCGTCAAGCGCAAGAGGGTTTGCGGGGATTACGGTACCCTCGTGAAGCTTCGCGAGTGCTTTTTCGTGTCTTGTCATTAGTAGCTGCCTTTCCTTTCCTCAAAATGAGTGGGCTTGTCGAGCGTTCTGCCGCCGTCAAGTATATATTCTGCCTGCCATCTGATGAGCGTGTTTGCAGAAACCTCGGGATAACCGAAAAGCTCCATTGCCTTACCTGCATTTGCAAGGTATGCGGTATTGCCTTCCTCGCCCTCGAATACAGGCTCCTTGCCGAGGTACTTACCGAGCTCGGTTGCCGCCCATTTGATGGATACGGTCCCGGGGCCGGTAACGTTCATCTTAACCATAGGCGAGCCGGTGTGAAGAAGACCGCGGATAGCAATCTCGTTTGCAGTTCCCTGCCAGATAAAGTTGAAGCAAGGGGTAGCAAGAGAGATTGGAGTGCCGTCGATAATCTTCTTTGCACAGTCGAAAAGAACGCCGTAGCGAAGGTCTACTGCAAAGTTGAGGCGGTAAGAGAACACCTTAGTTCCGTACTGCATTGCCGCGTACTCAAAGGCTCTCTCTCTTGCGAGCACGCTCTGCGCATACTCACCGATGGGAGCAACTCTCTCTTCCTCGGTACAGCCGCCGTGCGAAAGAGGTACTATCGGGTAGATGTTACCCGACGAGAATACAACGATATTAGAATTCTTGAACTTACGCGCAACGAATGCAGGGAGAGTTGCGTTCATAGCCCAGGTAAGATACTCGTTACCGTCGGTACCGAACTTTCTTCCTGCCATATAGATTACGTTCTCGATTTCGGGAAGTGCATCAAGGCTCTCTGCGTCGAGAAGGTCTGCACTGATGGTTTCAACTCCCTCGGCGTGAAGGAGTTCGAGCGCTATCGGGTCGGTAAAACGGGATACTGCGATAACGCGCTTCTCAATGCCTGCCGCCTTGATAGCGTTCTTTGCAAGCACCGAAAGGGTGGGACCCATTTTTCCGCCTGCTCCGAGAATCATAATGTCGCCCTTAATCTTCTTGACGTCCTCTATCAGCTTTGCCGAAGGAGTAGTCATCAGCTCGTTGAGCTTTTCTTCATTCCACATATTTTTTCTCCTTTATGTAAATAATTATTTTCAAAATCAGTCGTTAATGTACTCTTCCTTGGTAAGCAAGGGAGTGTACGAAGCCTTTACCTCTTGCGCTTTTTTCGCCCCGTCGAAGAGGAGCTCTGCCGCAGCCATTGCAAGAAGCTTTGCAGGAGTGAGGTATGCCATAGCCTTATCCTCTACGGCAAAGTTTGCCGCGTGAAGACCGCCAACAAATCCGCCTGCCATCGGCTGAATTATCGGCATAACGTGGCCAAGGTCGCCGATATCGGTGGACGCCGGGAATTGCGCACCGTACACGAAGGTGGGTGCAGGGCTTATGAATTCACCGCCCGAGGCGAAGACCTTGCCGAGTGCGGCACTCTGGGTGAGAGGAAGGTAGCCCTTGCTGTCTTTAATCTCACAGCGCACCCCCATAGCAAACGCAGCTCCCTCTATCGCTCTGTCAACCTTTGCGGACGCATCGAGCATAGCCTCGCGGCTTGCCGCACGCACGAAGGTTTCCATAGTAACGTGCTCGGGCACGACGTTGACGAGCTCACCGCCGTTGGTTATAATCGGGTGCACTCTGACGTTATCCTCGTCGCGGAATGTCTCGCGCTGTGCGTGTATGCACATAAGAGCCGCCATAGCTGCGTTAAGCGCGTTCACACCGTTGTGAGGCATTGCCGCGTGCGACGCTTTACCGTAAAAATCAATGGTTTTTGCAACGAAGCCGAGTCCCTTGGAGTCCATATAGACCTTTCCCTCGGGCTCGTTTCCCTGCGCGTGCACCATCATAGCCATATCTATATCGTCGAATTCGCCTATGCGGATAAGCTCCTGCTTTCCGCCGAAGTATTTAATCTCGCCCTTGTCGGCAAGATTCTGGCGGAAGCCAAGTTCAACGTATTCCTCGGCAGGAGTGGCGAAAAAGCAAACGTCACCGTCAAGCTCGCCTGCCACCTCCGAGAGCGCCATAGCCGCGCCGAGCATCGCCGCAAGCTGAGCGTGATGTCCGCAGGCGTGCGCCGCACCGCTGACGGGGTCGGACGAGGGGTGGCTCTGGCAAACAACCGAGTCAAGCTCTCCTATAATCGCAACGGTCATAAGGCTCTGTTTTCCTTTAAGAGTACCCTTTACACCCGTGCGTGCAAGCCCCGATTTATAGGGAATTCCAAGCTTTGAAAGCTCGTCGCACACAAGCTTTGCCGTATCAAACTCACGGTATCCCATCTCGGGGTGAGCGAACACTTTTTCGGCTATCTCTACAATTTTATCGGCGTTTTTATCTATTGCATCGCAGATACGCCGCTTAAGCTCACAAAGCTCCATTTTTTGAATTTTCCTTCCTTATTTAAGTAACCGTTTGGTTATTTTTTGTTCTAAAGCAAGTACCTAACCGCGATTAGGTACTTGTAAGATAATCTATTAGTATGCCCGAAACGAATTCGGCACGCGCACGCACCTCTTCCTCGGAATAAAGCTCTCTTGAAAGAATTGCAGACATCGTGTAGATATTAGCAAAATAAGAGAAGCAGAAGTTCATAAGCGAGAGTATCACCTGATACTCGTCGGCATCGGGACGGAAAAGACCGGTCTCTTGTCCAAGGCGTATCTGCTTTCGCATATACTCGAAGGTAGGTGCCTTCATCAAGGCAAGCTCCTCACGGGGAACGTCAAGAGCACGATTGAGGTTTTCCCAAAGAAGAATACGCACCACACGCGGATTCTTGCTAAAGAATTCAAAGGAGACGGAGATAATATTCTTTATTACCGCGATGGGGTCAGCACCCTCGAGAACGTAATTCTCCTCGCATACGGAAATCCTCTCGTAAACCGAGACGAGCACCGCACGATAAAGCCCCTCCTTGCTGCCAAAGTGGGCATAAAGCATTCTTTTATTCAGGTCTGCAACCGCCGCTATCTCGTCAACGCGCGCACCGTAGAAGCCTTTTTCGGAAAACTCCTCTTCTGCCGCCGCCAGTATGCGCTCGCGAGTGAGGTCGGATTTCTTATACTGCCGCTCTCCCATTTTTCCTCGCCGATTTTTTTAGTTATTATCATTCTACCACAAAAACACCCTCTTTGTCAATATATTCTTTAAATTATTTACACCCGAGGTTGTTTTTTGGCAAAAGCGTTGACTTTTCGGAATAAAGGTTGTATAATTGAGTGTAGATAACCGTTCGGTTATTTGAACATTCGCCAACACCCCCAAAAAAACGTCAAGGGCACGGCAAAAACGAAAGGATATAACTATAATGATCAGAATTGCTATCGTCGGCACAGGCATTATTGCAGGTATGCACATCGACGCTATATCGAAGCTTGAGGACTGCACCCTCGCCGCCCTCTGCGACCTTAACGAGGAAAGAGTGAAGGCGCTCGCCGAGAAGCACGCTGTTCCCTATTTTCTCGACTATAAGAAAATCCCCGAGGAGTGCGAGTGCGACGCGGTAATACTCAACCTTCCCCACGGACTTCACGCCGAGGCGTCTATATTCTTCCTTGAGCACGGAATTCACGTTCTCGTAGAAAAGCCTATGGCCAACACCGTCTCCGAGTGTGACGCTATGATGGCGGCGGCAGAAAAAAGCGGCAAGAAGCTCGCGATAGCACACGTTCAAAGATATTTCAGACCTAACGTAATAGTTAAGGAGCTCATAGACTCCGGAGAGCTCGGAAAGCTCTGTATGTACAGCGAGCAGAGGAGCATAAACTACTTCCTCCCGAACAGACCCGCGTGGTTTACAAGCAAGAAGATGGCAGGCGGCGGTATCGTTATGAATTACGGTGCACACGCCTTTGACAAGCTCTTCTACATAACCGGCAAGCGCCCCACCGCCGTACACGCAAGCACGGCAAACCTCATAAACGAAAGGGACGTCGAGGGACACGCGCAGATTTTTGCAAAATTCGAGGACGGACTCTCCGCGGTCGTTACCTTCTCGGGATACTCTGACGTAGTGTACGAGAGCATTTACTACTTCACCGGCGGTGCGGTAAAGGTGCTCGGAGTAGACCGCGCGTACGTTCGCCGCGAGGGTGATAGCGACTGGACCGAGATTGACGCAAAGAGAAGCGGAAACGAGTTTGTACTCGAGGTAGACGATTTCTGCAAGTACATAAAGGGCGAGGAGTCCACCATTCCCGACGGTGAATATTCGAGAGCTATCATAAAGACTATTGAAGAGGCGTACAATAGCTGATGCCTAACGTCATAAAGATTACAGACCTCGGTGCGCCCGAGCTTGACGCTTACATCAGGTTAACGGGCGCCCAGCTTCGCCGCGACACGAGCGCGGAGCGAGGTATACTTATAGCCGAGAGCCCAACGGTTATAGAGGTAGCGATAAAGTCGGGCGTTGAGCCTATATCCCTCTTGACCGACGAGAGACTTCTCTCGGGAGCGGTAATGCAACTTGCCGAGAGCCTTGGCGATATTCCGATATACACGGCAGACAGAGAGCTTCTAAAGGAGCTCACGGGCTTCGAGCTCACTCGCGGTGCGCTCGCGGCAATGAAGCGCCCACCCGAAAGGAGCGCAGAGGAGCTGCTCAGAGGAGCACGCAGAGTTGCGGTTCTTGAGGGCATTACGGACTCGACGAACATCGGTGCGGTTTTCCGCTCTGCGGCGGCGTTCGATATAGACGCGGTGCTGGTTACACCCACCTGCTGTGATCCCTTGTGCCGTCGCGCACTGCGCGTCAGTATGGGCACGGTTTTTCAGGTACCTTTTGCAAGGATAGGCGAAACCAAAGAGGATTGGCCGGAGCGCGGAATAGAGCTTTTGCATAAAGCCGGCTTCAAGTGCGCTTCTATGGCGCTCTCGGATAACTCGGTCTCCATAGACGACCCCCGTCTCCTTCACGAAGAGAGGCTTGCCATAATACTCGGCACGGAGGGCGACGGACTCTCGAAGAAGACGATAGCGGCATCGGACTACACCGTAAAGATACCTATGTCACACGGCGTAGACTCTCTCAACGTAGCTGCCGCGGGAGCGGTCGCGTTCTGGCAATTAACGAGAAAACCTACCTAAAAGCAAACTTCAATTTACATTTTGGAGATTTTATATGGAAAACAAGAAAACGGTATCAGGTGCTGCGCTCGCGATAATAAAGAAAATGCAGCAAAACGAGCTTACCGAAAGCTACATCTACAAGGCTATTGCAAAATTCGCAAAGGGCGATGAAAACAAGGCACTTCTCGAAAGACTTTCAAGAGAAGAGGCGGCTCACTACGAGATATGGAAAAGCTACTCGGGCATTGGGATGAAGCCGCAGAAAAGAAAGATTTTCAAGTATAGACTTATTGCGAGAATATTCGGATTCACCTTTGCCGTTAAGCTTATGGAAAAGGGCGAGGAGCTCGCGCAAAAGGAGTATGCCATCATAAAGGATGAGGTTCCCGAGAGCGAGGCAATCCGCCACGACGAGGAAGAGCACGAGAAGGCACTCCTTGAAATGCTCGACGAGGAAAGACTCCGCTACGTTGGCAGTATGGTGCTCGGACTTAACGATGCTCTCGTGGAGCTGACGGGCTCGCTCGCAGGCTTTACTTTCGCTTTAAGAGATGCAAGACTCATTGCACTATCGGGCTTGATTATCGGTGTTTCGGCAACCTTCTCAATGGCGTCGAGCGAATTCCTGGCGGCGCGAAGCGAGGGGCGGACAGACGCTTTAAAATCCTGCTCGTACACGGGAATTGCCTATCTGATAACGGTAGTGCTTTTGATTCTTCCCTACCTATTGATTCAAAATTACCTTATAGCGCTTGCATGTATGATAGGCGTGGTAATACTCATAATAGCGCTGTTCACCTACTACACCGCTATTGCGACGAGTCAGGTGTTCGGAAAGAGATTTTTCGAGATGTCGTTTATCAGCGTAGGAGTTGCGATTGTTTCCTTCTTCGTAGGTATACTCGCAAAGGCACTCCTAGGAGTTGACGTCTAATAAAAACAGAAAAAGATGGAGAAGCACGAGACTTCTCCATCTTTTTTATCCGAAACTAAAAAATGATATTTCTCTAATGAAAGCATTAGATACCCACTACAAGCGAGAAAACGGCGATTTACACCCGAATTTCACCCGAATTTTTACCAAGCGGTCCAGCCGCCGTCTACTATGTAATTCGCGCCGGTAGTGAAAGACG
>JAZOMD010000040.1:0-5172 GCA_045653745.1 Eubacteriales bacterium
ACGCGCACGGTAGCAAGACGGTAAAGAGTGTACGCCGCAATACCGAAAAGTCCCATCGAGCCGAGAATTTGGAAGACGGTGTTATGAGCCATCTTGGGGAAAAAGTTTATGTGAACCCAGGTATGCTTGTTGTGTATACTCCAAAAGCCCTCACCGAATACGGGGTGGCGAAGAAAGGCGTCGATTGCCTTGCGCCAGAGATTATATCTTCCGTTATCCGAGAATCCTGCGTCAAAGAGTTGGGCGAAGATGCGCTCTATCGAGCCGTAGAACAAAAGTCCGGCGGTGAGCCCTGCAGCTATTCCGAGCGGAAGAATAACCCTGAACTTATTCTTATTTCTGCCGTAGAAGCAACCGATTATAACCGACGCGATTACCGCGATAGTAGCGACGAGAATCGCACAGCGTGAGAGTGTCATTATAACCGCACAGTAAGTGAGGAAGGCTATGGAGAGATACCATACCCACCCCTTGCTCTTCATAGCACCGTAAAGGAGAAGCGGAAGCGTTACGGTAATTGCCTGCCCTGCGGTGGTGGCAACGCCCCAGCCGTAATAAATCTGCGTCTTGACTATCTGTAATTCATCTGTTACAGCGCCCACCGCAACGACGTCGCCCGTGTAATAAACCCAAAGAGTTTCAAGCACCAGAAGAAGGGCTATAAGCGAATTTACGTATATAAAATATCTGAACAAGTCCTTTCCCTTCTCGTTCTTAAGTCCGTAATAGAAGAAATAGAATATTAGCACGAAGGCAAGTATTTCTGAAAGAGCGAGGACTATATTCTCGGCCTTGTAATCAAAAACGACAAGGCCGTTTGCAAGAAAGGCTATCGACAAAATGATAGACGGAACGAAAAAGGGAAGGCGCGCGAGCTTTACCCTTGCGCCGCGGTTGTTACGTACGAAAAACACGAAAAGGCAGATGAGCGCAATGGCAAAAACTATCGCGGTCGGTATCATATTCTCGGGACGGAAATAGTAATCCGAGCCCGTCTCAAGCCTTATCGACTTCGCAGGAGAGTGATTTGGGGGCACTTGGAAAAGAAGCACCAGAAGATACGGCACAAGTGGGCGTATCGACGAGCATACCAAAAAGCCGAGAGAAAGCATCAGCGTCGATACGATATTAAAGTACAGCTCCGTTTCGGTGACGTAGCCTACCAGCGTGAATATGCACAGAATAGCAGGGTATACGCGCCCCATATAAAAGCTCACGAGCCTGCGTCCGGCTACGTGTCGATTGTCTGTTGTTTCTGACAAGGTCACTAAAAAGCTCCTTCTCTGCCATGCGACAGGGTGTATTTTGACAACTTTAATTTGCTTTATAGCCGTTTTTTTGTTGTTCATCAAGCAAAACGGCTATGGCGATAGCGATAGAATAATAAAACGTCGGTTGAACGTAAAAGAGAAAATTATCGAGAAGCGACTGCAAAAGAAGCGTGAAAACCGCAAGGCCCAGCATAGTCTTTGCAAGGCTCGGCCGCTTAAAGAAAACCCGAGCCGTATAGAAGCGGTACACTGCATACCCCATAAATCCGCAAACTCCCGTTGCGCCAAGAAGCTCGAGGACGGTGTTGTGGAGCATTCTCGGGAAGAAGCCGATATAGAGGAACAGCGGCTCGCTCAGCAGCTTCTCAAAACCGTAAAAGCCTCTGCCGAAGATTGGATACGCAAGAAACGACGAAGCACCCACTTCCCAAAGATAAAAGCGCCCGCTGTCCGAAAAGCCTTTTTCAAAAATGTCGGCGACGAGTGTGGAAAACTTTTCCCAAACCGCTACCGAGAGCAGTGCCCCGACAACGAACAAAGCCGGCAGCAAAATTCTGAAAAACCTTTTTGTATTTCCGAAAAAGCAACCGATGACGAGCGACAGAAGTGCTATCACCCCGGCGACGAGCAGCGCGCTTCTCGAGAGCGTAAGCAAAATTGAAACGAGCGCCAGCAGCGCCAGAGGCAGGCAAAGCGTCGCTTCCTTCTTTGAGCGCATCGCTCCGAGGAAAAGCACGGGCAGCGTTGCCGTCAGCACCTGACCGGCGGTATTTCCCACGCCCCAGCCGTAGAAGATACTATCCTTTACAGCAGAGCCGTTTTTTACGACGGCGCCCGAGAAATAGAGCACCGCGGTCTCTAGGAAAATCAAAAACGCGACAACCGCCGAAATATAAATAAAATAACCGACAAGCTCCTCGGAGCGCTCGCCCCTGAAGCCGAGCACAAAAACATAAATAAGGAGCGTCAGCGCCGCGCCCTCGATAAGCGCAAGCAAAAAGTTGCTCGCGGTGTAACCTTCCGCAAAGGCGCCGTTCAGAAGAAGCGTTACAACGAATATTCCCGAAGGAATAAGAAACGGCAACGAGCGAAGCTCGGCAAAACGGAGTGCGCCCCTTTTTCGAAGAACGTATACCAGAGAAAGGAGAACCAGCGCAACCATAATAATAAACGGTACAAGAAAGAGCGGTCTGCCAAGATAATCCGAGCCCGTCTGAATGGAGGGGCTATGCTGCGTGGAAATCCCAAAGAAGACAAGAAGAAGAGGGGCTACCAACGGAACGACAGACCTCGTTATAAGAAGTGCTGCGCACAACGCCGAGAGTAGCAGAATAACAGAAGGAAGCTCCAGCCCGAAAAGATGGGATAGCAGAACGAGCGCGGCAACCGCTATCGGATACGCCCTTCCCAAAAAGAAGGCGCGAAGATGTGACAAAACCTTATCCTTCACAGTCCACACCTCCGGTCATTGCTTTTTTCATAACGGAAAGAGTCTCAGAAAAAACGGATTCCCTCTCGTATTCAAGATACTTTTGCCGTATTTTCTCGGGATTTATAGGATTGTTTTTGTATATATGACAAGTTTTGTTTACGAATTCCGCTAAATTTCCGTACTTATAGAGGTATCCACTTTCTCCTTCGTCAACCAAATCCTCGTGTCCTTTTATCCTCGAGATAAGAACGGTTTTACCTGCGCCGAGCGCCTCAATGACGTTAAAAGGCATTCCCTCTATAACGCTTGCAGAAACGTAGAGGTCCGAGGCTCTTATAAAATCGCAGGCATCCGAGCGTCTTCCCGTAAGCAGAACGCTGCCCGAAAGACCTCTGTCCGAAATCATCTCCTCGAGCTCTGCGCGAGCATCACCGTCACCTACAAGGCAAAGCATAGCCTCGGGTATATGCGGCTTTATCTCACCGAGCGCCTCGATTAAAAAGCGCTGATTCTTTCTTTTCGAATACTCTCCGACAAAGCACATTACGAAGGCGTCTTTCCCGAAATACTCTGCCCGTATTTCCTCACTGGGAGTGATAACGGGACGCAGGGTGGCACCCATACCTCTGGTAAAATAGACCGCTTTTCCGAGCTTCTTTTTCTTAGCAAAGAGAAAATCGCGCCTATTCATAGTTATAACCGCGTCGGTTCTTCTGCGCACAGAGCGCTCTGCAAGGTAAAGGAGAAATCTTTTCACGGGATTGATGTCCGAGGAAAAGAGATAGCCGTGCATAATGTTTACTATTTTCGCGCGGCAGCCCCTCGGCAGAGCACGTCTTACGTGATAGGCGGCAAGAGTCGTGTTGAGAATAATCGCATCAAAATCCTCACGCCGAAGTATTTCCTTTATAGATTTTCTGCACTCGCGGTTTTTACGGGAAAAAATCTTTTTCTCAAAAGGGATATCGAAATCAGCCCCACGGCCGCTCGCCATCACCTTGACCTCGTAGCCATCTTGTCTGAGGGCTTCTATATACGGCAGGTGAAAATCCCTTATGTGCCCCATACCCGAGGCAACGTACAATATCCGTTTATCCCTCATCGCTATTTTCCTCTTGACTCGGGTCTATATATTTTTCATTTTTGTTGAACGCCTTGAAGGGCGTCTTCAAGAGAATAAGGATATCACGCCCGAGAGTCCAGTTTTCAATATAAAGTATATCCTCGTGGATACGGTCCTCGACCGAGGTATCGCCGCGAAGCCCTTTTATCTGCGCAAGGCCGGTAATGCCCGGGCGCACGTAATGCTTTACCATATAAAGCGGTATAACGCCCTTGAAGCCTTCAACGAAATGCGGTATCTCGGGGCGAGGCCCTACGAGTGACATATCGCCTCTCAGAACGTTAAAGAGCTGCGGAAGCTCGTCTATGGCGGTTTTCCTTAGGAAAGTGCCGAACCTCGTCTTCCGGGTATCGGTGTCCGTCGTCCATGCGGTTTTCGACTCCGAGTTTATCTTCATAGAACGGAATTTGAGCATTCTGAACTTTCGCCCCATAGCACCAACTCGGGTTTGTCTGAAAAGCACGGGGCCGGGAGAGGATATTTTGACTCCTATCGCCGCTATAATCATTATAGGCGAGGTAAGAATTATCAAGAGAAAAGAGCCCACCACGTCCATTACTCTCTTTGTAAAGGCGTTGAATCTGTTGTCAAGGGGCGTGGAATGGACGTTGATAAGCGGAAGTGTGCCGACTCGCTCAAGCTGCTTTGGCGACTTGAAGAATCCAAATATTACAGGCAGGAAGTAAACCTTCACGCACATCTCGTCGCATACATTGACGAGGTCTATGAGCTGCTTTTTGTCGTAGCTGTCCACCGCAAACACGGCGTAATCCGGCTTCTCTGCTTTAAGTATTTCAACGAAGTTCTCAAACTCTCCGAGCTTATCACAGCCTATCTCGTCCTCGTTTATGTGGCCGACGGCGCCGAGAATCATTATTCCGTTGTGCTTATCGCGGATAACCTCTTTTATAAATGCGTTTGCCGTATCGGCGTTATCGCCGACGATAACAACCTTTTTGACGAGATTTCTCTGCTTTCTTGCAAGGCGCACGAAGAATATTATTACTCTCTTTTTGAATATCATAAACGCAGAGCTCACAACGAATGAAGCAAGCGTCCAGACGAGAAGGAAATTGCATTTATCACCGCTTATAAAAAGAAGGGTAAATACTGCGGAAAGTCCGAAATACGCGGCGTTCGCCCCGATTATATGCGATACCGAGAAAATGGCGTTGATATAAGGGATAGGACGGTAGCAGTTGAAGAACTGATAGAAAAGAGAGCACACGACCGTCGAGATAAAAAGCATAAGCTGAGTCTTCGCGTCTCCTATGGAAACCGGCGGATTCTGCCACACGACCCACAGCATGGGCACGACAATAATATACGCTGAAACGAACGCGACC
>JAZOMD010000041.1:0-17239 GCA_045653745.1 Eubacteriales bacterium
TAGTAAGTAACAGATGCGTGGCTGGCAGGCCAATACGCAGCGCACTTGTGCGCCGCCAGTAGTGGGTAGGGTTTTACCCGAAAATGAAATACCCCCCGTTCTACGGGGGGATATTTATTAGTTGATTTTCATAAGAAAAAAGATGGCAGAAGCCATCCTTTTTCCTTTTTATTTATATGGTGTGAATGCCGTTCTTAGCGTCGGCGTTCTCGTCGAGCTTGTATTTCTGCTGCTTTCTCCAGTCGAAGAACTTGATAGCAACCTGCTCGAAAAGTGCGAGGGAAAGAAGGTCCTCGTCCTGCTCCTTGTAGGAAGCAACTCTCTGGCTGAGCGCGTCAATCTCGGGAGCAATCTTATCTGCGGGTCTGTAATCGATAATCTCGTCATCACCGATAATCTTCTTCTTGAAGTCGTCAGAAATGGGAGCAGGGCATTTGCCGTACTCGCCGCGTACGAGGCCCTTGAACTCCTTGGTAACTCTTGCATATCTGCCCTCGCTTGCGAAGAGCACGTTGTTTACAGCCTGAGTTCCTACTATCTGAGAGGTGGGGGTAACGAGAGGCGGATAACCTGCATCTGCACGCACGTTTGCAACTTCCTCAAGAACCTCGTCGAGCTTATCGGACTTACCTGCCATCTTAAGCTGGGAGATAAGGTTTGAGAGCATACCGCCGGGAACCTGATAACGAAGCGCGTTTACGTCTACCTTAAGAACCTTGGGGTCTATGAGACCGGAGGAGAGGTAATTCTCGCGAATCTTGTTGAAGTGCTTTGCAACGACGTCGAGCTTTGCAAGGTCGAGTCCGGTGTCGTAAGGAGTATCCTGAAGGGTTGCAACGATGGACTCTGTGGGGGAGTGCGAGGTACCCATTGCAAGGGGAGAGATAGCGGTGTCAACGATGTCAACGCCTGCCTCGATTGCCTTGAGAAGAGTCATCGAGCCAAGACCTGCGGTGTAGTGACAGTGGAGGTCTACGGGGATGGAAACGGTCTCCTTGATAGCCTTAACGAGCTGATATGCCTCGTAGGGCTTGAGAAGTCCCGACATATCCTTGATGCAGATGGAGTTTGCACCCATCTCCTCAAGCTGCTTTGCATACTGTGCAAAGCCCTCGTTGGTGTGATACTTCGAGGTGGTGTAGGAAATTGCCGCCTGAACGTGTCCCTTTTCCTTGATGGTAGCCTTGATAGCCGTCTCGAGGTTTCTCGGGTCGTTGAGTGCGTCGAATATACGAATAATATCAATACCGTTCGCGATAGACTTCTGAACAAAATACTCAACAACGTCGTCAGCGTAGTGACGGTAGCCGAGGATGTTCTGTCCTCTGAAGAGCATCTGAAGCTTGGTGTTCTTTACGTGGTCTCTTATGGTGCGCAGTCTTGCCCAAGGGTCCTCGTGAAGGAAACGAAGGCAGGAATCGAAGGTTGCGCCGCCCCACGCCTCGAGGGAATAATATCCAACCTTATCCATATCCTCGAGGATCGGAATCATTTCCTCGGTGGTCATACGGGTTGCCGCAAGAGACTGATGAGCATCACGGAGAACGGTTTCTGTAATCAGTACTTTAGCCATTTTGTTTTATCCTTTCTATAATATGCCTCTTAACCGAAGAAGCTGAGGAATACGCCCGCTGCGACCGCAGAACCGATAACTCCGGCAACGTTGGGTCCCATAGCGTGCATAAGAAGGAAGTTAGAGGGATCAGCCTTGCGTCCCTCGTCCTGGGCAACTCTCGCTGCCATAGGAACAGCCGAAACGCCGGCAGCGCCGATAAGCGGGTTAATCTTTCCTCCGGTGAGCTTGCACATAATCTTACCGGTAACAAGACCGCCACAGGTGGAGATGCAGAATGCGCAAAGACCGAGAACGATAATGAATATAGTCTCGAGCTTTAAGAAGTTCTCTGCGTTTGCAGTAGCACCGACGGAAACACCGAGGCAGATGGTAACGATGTTGATAAGCTCGTTCTGCGCAGTCTTAGAAAGTCTATCGGATACACCGGAAACGTTAAAGAGGTTTCCGAGCATAAGGAAGCCTACAAGGGGTGCTGCATCGGGAACGATAAGACATACAATAGCCGTAACGACTATAGGGAATATAACCTTTTCCACCTTTGAAACGGGGCGGAGGTTGGTCATCTTTATCTCGCGCTCCTTCTTGGTGGTAAGCAGCCTCATAAACGGGGGCTGGATAATGGGAATAAGCGCCATATACGAGTAAGCCGCAATGGCGATAGCACCGAGAAGGTGAGGAGCGAGCTCCTTCGTTACGAGAATTGCGGTAGGACCGTCAGCACCGCCGATAATTCCTATTGCGCCGGCTTCCATGGGAGTAAAGCCAAGGAAAAGAGCAAAGAAGAATGCGACGAAAACGCCGAGCTGTGCACCTGCACCCATAAGAAGAGACTTGGGGTTAGCAATAAGGGGAGAGAAGTCAGTCATAGCACCGACGCCGAGGAAAATCAGCGAGGGATAAACACCGAGCTTAACTCCGAGATAGAGAATGTCGAGAAGACCGCCGTGGTTGATAACCTCTTTGATCATTTCCGACATCGGAACGTGACCGTCAACGAGGAATTCCTGGCCGTATTTCGCTATGTAATAATCGTCGAAGAAGAAGTCAAGGTGAATAAGGTTCGCTCCCGGAAGGTTGGCAAGCAACATACCGAATGCAATGGGCATCAAAAGCAGGGGCTCGAATTTCTTAACTATTGCCAAGTAAAAGAGAACGCCTACTATTAAGTACATTACAAGGTACTGCCACCAGTTTGACTCGGCAAAGAGCTTTGCTATGCCCGTCGTGCCGAGGAATTTGTTGATAGCATCAAACATTTTCTGTACCTATATCCTTCTTTCGGATTAGTTGAGCGTTGCAAGAACGTCGTTTGCCGCAACAGAGGCGCCCTTCTGAACGTTAACCGAAGCGATAACGCCGCCGCAGGGAGCGGGAATATCGTTCTCCATCTTCATAGCCTCAAGAACGCAGATAACGTCGCCCTTCTTAACAGACTGGCCGGCAGAAACCTTTACGTCGAGAATGGTACCGGGCATAGGAGCAACAACCTTGTTTGCGCCGCCTGCTGCAGGTGCCGGAGCAGCCTTGGGAGCTGCAGGTGCGGGAGCTGCTGCAGGAGCCGCAGGTGCAGGTGCGGTATATGCGGGCGCGGAGGCTACTGCGCCTGCCTCTTCTACTACTACCTCGTAGGTAGTGCCGTTTACGGTAATGTTATACTTTTTCATTTTAAAACTTTCCTTTCCCAAAATTATTTTCTTCTGAAGGATACTACCTTGAATTTTACATCGGAGCTTTCGCTCTCTGCCATAGCGATAGCGGCGGCAATTACCGCAACTATCTCCTCGTCGTTGCTATTCGCGATCTGTACGTTTTCCGCAGGGGAAACGGATTCTGCGATAACAGTCGGATTTGCCGCTTTTTTCGCAGGAAGATCGTGAAAGAAAATCTTGAAGAGGACGAGCGAGAACCATATTATGGTGAGTACTGCAAAAATCGTAACCATACCGATAAGCAGTATTGCTCCTCCGAAGCCGAGTGCATCACTGAGCATCGAGAATTCAAAGTTTGTGTAATCAACTATTTTTTGAGTGAAATCCGTAATACCAAACATATCGAGTCCTCCCGAAAATTAAAGCGGAAGAACCTTGCGGCAGGCAGAAGCGTGCGCACCGTTTGCGGAAAGCATAAGAAGGGCAGAGCAGATTCTCGCTCTGAGCTCGCTCGTGCCGATGATGTCGTCTATCTCGCCGCTTGCAGCTGCAGCTACGGGAGAGGCAACCGAAGCCTTCCAGTTGGCAATAAGAGTATCTCTGGTAACTTCTTCTGTGATGTACTTGTCCCAGGCAAACGCTACACCGCTTTCAGCATTGAGCGCACCTATCTCGGAGTTGTCAAGCGCGTATACGAAATCAGCGCCGAGAGACTTCGAGCCAAGGAATACGAAGGACGCGCCTATCGCGTGACCCATAATTACGGTAACCTTGGGGCAGGTAGCAGAGGCGTAAGCCATAGCGAGCTTTGCAAGCTCGGGAGCAAAGAGGTCCTCGTTAGCCTCGTCTATTGCGAGACCGTAGGAGTCAGCAAGGGTTACAACGGGGAGAGAGAAGCTATCGCAAAGATTTACGAAGCGAGCAATCTTTCTCGCCACGGCGGTGTTAATCTTTCCCTCGTCCTTAGAGAAGGAGGTAGCGACGATACCGCATCTGACACCGCCTATCGTAGCGAATACGGTAGTAGCGGCAGGGGCGTAAGCCGCGCCGAGCTCATAGAATACGCTGTTGTCAACTATAACGGAGATTGCGGAGAGCGCATCGCCGGCAAAGTCGAGGTTTCCGAGCTTTCTATTGAGATTATCAGTGCAAATATCCGATGCCTGAATACCTACCGCCGAATTAGAGGGGAGGAAAGAGATGAGGCTGCGAACGTAGCCGGCACACTGTTCGGTGCTGCCAACGTAAGAAACAATCGGATCCTGTGCATCAGCCTTTCCGGTGAGAGAAGGCGAGGTGATATAAAGAGTTGCCGCGCTATCCTTGACGATGATGTCAAACATAGAAGCGATAGCGGCAGAGCTTCCGATGCACTTTCCGGCAACGAGTGCTATCTGGGGGATAACGCCGGAAGCCTTGGTAACTGCCGACATAATTCTTCCGTATGCGGCAAGAGCCGAGGTGCCCTGGAAAATGTCGGTTCCGTTAGAATTGAAAATTCCGACAACGGGTGCTCCTGCTTTCATTGCGGCAGCGTAAAGATCAACGATCTTCTTTGCGTGGCGCTCGTCTATTGCGCCACCCATTCTTGATGCGTCCTCTGCGAATGCGAAGGCGAGCTTACCGTCTATCGCTCCGTATCCTGTGATGACGCTTTCAAATTCGTCGCTCTTTTCGGTAGCGATAAATTCGGAGAAACCGCGCTTGGTGTACGCGCTCGTTTCAATGAAAGTACCTTCGTCAAAGAGCAGGGAAAGCTGGCTTCTTACCTCGGCACTCTCGGTTGCGACAAGGGAAGCGCGCAGCTCTGCGGCAGTAGGCAGACCGCAGAAGTTGGGTTTTGTGTATTTGTCCAAAACGAATTCCCGATTTGCTTAAAAGCAAATCTCTCCTTCCTTAAAATTAACAGTTTTTCGGCAAGGATTACGGCTATTTCCTAAAATAGCCCAATCTTCACCACATATAATATACCACCAAAACGGAAATAAGTCAATACTTTTTTCAAAATACGCGCACGTGAAAATAGTAAAAAAATAGTTACTTGACTTTGCTAAGCAAATATAAGCATCAATGACGTGAAAACGCCTTAAAAAAAGAAAAAGTAGCTCTCAATATCTCGCTGATCTTGAAAAATCCGCAAGGCGTACGTCCTAGACGTTAAAGAAAGCCACTTTGAGTATCATTATACACGAATATCGTGAAAAAATCAACCTTTTTCGAAAAATAAAAAAAGACGAGGTCGTCACGCAAGGGAATACCGAAAAAGGCGTTACCAAACAATACGCTCGCTCGTCCGCTCTTATTGTATCACAACTTTTCTCAAAAATCAACTATTTTTGGAGAAATTAAACTAAAATACTACGCCTTAAATCCTTCTATAAGAGAGAGGCGCTTCGTTGCGTAGCGATAAGCGTTCTCGAAATCACCGAGCTGCCTGTAACAGCTTTCTATATCGGAGTAGACCGAGAATATAGCGTAAGCGTTATAGGTTTCGGGTGTGCGTCCGTCCTCAATTTCTTTAAGCACGGCGAGCGCCTTCTGGTAATGTCGGCTTTTCATAAGAGCTCTTGCCGATATATGCTTTGCGTAAAGGGGATTTTTATACGAGTGCGACTCGTCAAAGGATAGATATTTGAAAAGGTCGTAGTCGAATTCGGAAAAAATATTGTGCTCGAATTTCTTTATGTCAAGGATAAGAAGCGGAGCCTGTATATTCTCCGCGAGCGCGCCGTAGAGAAGGGCGGCGTGTTCGATTTTTTCGGTGTCGTATATAGTTTTGCCTGCATAATCGAGAGCTAGGGATATATGCTTTTTTCCGCTTTCGAGAGAGCCGCCGAGAACTGCTCTTTTTCCTATTTCGGAATGTGCGTGTGCGAGGACAAGACAGAGCTCGTCGTCGAGCTCGGAGAGCGTGCTCGCGAGTCTTATTACCTCGGAATATTTCTTTATTTTCAGCGCGTCTCTGATTTTTCCGATAACCGCATCTCTTTCATAGAGGAAAAGCGAGGTGTCGGGCGAAACGAGATAGCCGACGGGTATGGAAAGTCCGTCTGCGAGCGCCTTTAGCGTTTCGAGAGACGGGGTTGCCTTGTCGCACTCGATAGCGCTCAGCATATTTCTCGTTATTTTGTCGGATGCGAGCTCTGCCTGCGTCATTTTCTTCATTTTTCTTGCAGCTCTTATCTTTTCTCCAAGAGTCATAAGCCCTCCTCGGTGCGGTTTAATTTAAAATCAGTCGTCCTTCGGACGGTGAGTAGCGGTTTTTTCTGCTGAAAGAGGGTTGTTTTCAACCGCCTCCTCCATATTTCTGCTGACCACGTGGGTATAAATTTGCGTAGTGTTAAGCTGTTCGTGGCCGAGAATGTCCTTTAACACTCGTATATCCACCTTTCCGCTTTGGTACATCAATGTGGCGGCGGTGTGGCGGAGCTTGTGGACGGAGAGTCCCTTCGATCCGAGTCCTGCGAGGTCGAGATACTTGTATATCATCCACTGCACCGTTTTTGCGGATATGCGCTGCTGCCTCTTGCTGAGGAAAAGCGCCTTGTCAGAGGTCTTGACAAATCTCGGGTCAAGCCTTGAGCGCATATAATTCTTCAGCGCCGAGCGCGCGGCAGAATTCAGGTATATAATTCTTTCCTTTGAACCCTTTCCGAGGACCTTTACCGAATGGATTTCGGAATCCAGATCTCCGAGGTTCAGGCCTACCAGCTCCGAAAGACGCATACCCGTATTCAAAAAGAGCGTAACTATCGCAAAGTCTCTGTCAACGGTCTTCGATTCAACGTCGGAGCGCACCGCATCGAGAAGTCTTTTCGATTCTTCAAGATTCAAGTATTTTGGCAGAGCCTTGGTTTTCTTCGGAGGATCTATTTCTGCGGCGGGATTAGTGTCTATCAGGTGCTTTTTCGCGTGAAGATACTGGAAAAACGATTTAACGGCAGACACCTTTCGCATACGGGTCGAGCCCTTGTTTTTTCTGCCGTAGCTTGCATAGACCAGAAACTCGATAATTTCCGACGGGGTAACGGCGCGAATATCGCTAAGGGTAACGTCGGATATACCGATCTTTTCAAAATCCGCCTGCTCGGGGTCGTCTCCTGCACGGCGACACTTTATAAAACGAAAAAAGGTGCGCAAATCGAGCAGGTATTCGCACACGGTATGCTCGCTGTTGCCTTTAATCGTCGAGGTGTATGATGCGTATTCGCGCAGCACCGACGGAAACGTAGCAATTTCCGTACCCATAAGCCTCAAGGCCGCCATATTTTCCCTCCAAAGTTAATTTTACTACTTCTATTATACAAAATTTTTCGACTTAATAGTGGATAAAGTGTAAACATTTTTCGTTTCCACTTGTTTTTTTTTCTCATTATGTTAAAATAGGAGTATCAAACGACAGGGAAGTGCTTATGAAGTTTTTTAAACAAAATTCATACGACATAGTTAAGCTTTTTATAAACCAGATGGGAATTATGATTTTTTCCATGGTGCTTTATACCGCCGTCAGCATTGACGGTATCAGTGATGATTTGCGCCTTACGTTAAAGATTCTCGTATCCGTTTTCGCAACGCTGTTCTATTTCTCGCTTATTTACACCGCAGCGTGGGATATGGGAGCGAAGGATATTATCAAAATTGAGGGCGGCAGAGCTGAGCGCGTGCCGTTCAAGGGCGGAATTCTCTCGCTCTTTGCAAATCTTCCGAATTTCCTTCTCACAATTTCAGCCTTTATCGTAATACTTTGCAGTGACGCGACGCTTGCTGAGGAATTGACGGGAGCTTTTGCTATCCTTAACGTCATATTCAGATTTATAATGTCGATGTATCTGGGTATAATTCAGGGCATATTTGATTTTATCCCCGCTACCTCGAGCCTCAGGTATTTGTACGAGACCCTCGGATTTATGCTTGCACCTCTCCTTGCCGTTGGTGTTACGGAGCTTGGATACGCCTTCGGTATGCGCAATTTCAGAATTTTCGGTTTTATGTCTTCGAAGAAACCGGATAAGGAATAATTGAATATAAATCCTCCATATAGTTGAATTAAACTGTGGAGGATTTTCTTATGCGTATTTTTGTTATTAACCTCGGTGTGCAGAGGCTTTCCGCAAGGCTTGCCGCCGTTTTTTGTCTTGCTTTCGTTTTCCTTTCGTGCACGGTCGGGGTACTTCTCGAAAAATATTCCGCCGCACTTATACCCACCGCATCAGAGAGCGTTGGAGCAACGGTTATCATAGATGCCGGGCACGGTGGAGAAGACAGCGGCGCGGTAGGGAAAAACGGAGTCCTTGAAAAGGATATAAATCTTTCGGTTGCGTTTTTTCTCGGAGAGGAGCTATCCTCGCGCGGATATACCGTAGTTTATACGCGCACCGACGACAGGCTGCTCTACAAAGAAGAAGAAAACGTGAAGGGACTGCGAAAAATATCCGACTTGAAAAACAGATGCGCCGTGGCGAGAGAGTATCCCGAGGCGATATTCGTGAGCCTTCACGTCAATTCCTTTGGCGATTCGCGTTACTCGGGTTTGCAGGTTTATTATTCGGAAAACGATTCGGGAAGCCGCCTGCTTGCAGAGAAAATACAAGGGGCTGTAAGAAACAGTATTCAGCCCGATAATTCGAGAAAGATAAAGGCAGGGAAAGCACTGTATTTACTTGAGCACATAGAAAATCCCGCAGTGCTTGTCGAGTGCGGATTTATCACAAATCCCGACGAGGCAGAAAAACTTTCCGATAAAGAATATCAAAAAGAGTTGTCTTTTGCCATAGTTTGTGGTATTATAGAATATATAACTCCTTAAAGGACGGATAAAGATGAAGGGACCTAAAACTATATTCGTGTGCAGAGAGTGCGCACACACCAGCCCGAAGTGGCTCGGTAAATGCCCCGAGTGCGGATCTTGGAACTCGTTTGACGAGGAACAAATTGTTGAAAAAGCACAAAACGCACTGATAAAGCGAGGCAGAACTTCTGACGGTGCAAATAAAGCGGAGAAACTCTCCGACCTTTCCATGCCTCGGTATATGCGTTCCTGTACGGGTCTTGGCGAGCTTGACCGCGTGCTTGGCGGCGGCTTGGTCGATAGCTCGGCGGTGCTTTTGTCCGGTGAGCCCGGAATAGGAAAGTCGACACTTCTTTTGCAGATATGCTCCGAAATTTCAAAGACTAAGCGCGTGCTTTACGTTTCGGGCGAGGAATCTAAGGGACAGCTTAAGCTGCGTGCAGACAGACTTGGAATATCGGGTGATTCCATATATCTCCTTACCGAGACCGACATTGATGCGGTGCTCGAGGAATGCGAGAGAATCAAGCCCGAGGTAATAATAATCGACTCCGTGCAGACTCTTTCCAGTATGCGCTTCAGCTCCGCGCCGGGAAGCATTACTCAGGTGCGCGAGGGAGCTATGGCGTTTATCTCTTACGGAAAAAGTGTGGGGGCGGCGGTTTTCCTTGTCGGACACGTAAACAAAGAAGGCGGTATATCCGGACCCAAGATTCTCGAGCATATGGTTGACGCCGTTCTTTACTTCGAAGGCGAGAGAACGAATTCCTATCGCATTATACGCGCTATTAAAAATAGGTACGGTTCCACCAACGAGATAGGCGTTTTTCAGATGGGTGACAAGGGGCTTGTGGAAATTCCGAACCCGAGCGAGGTTGTTATGGCGGAGCGTCCGCAAAACACCAGCGGCTCTTGCGCAGGCTGTGTAATGCAGGGAACGAGACCCATTATTTCCGAGATACAGGCACTCGTTACGAGAAGCGTTTACGCTACGGGCAAACGCACCTCGGACGGCTTCGACTATAACAGAATGTGTCTTCTTATCGCCGTTCTTGAAAAGAGAATGGGGCTTAAATTCTATGAAAACGACGTTTATCTGAACGTTGCAGGCGGAATAGTCCTTGACGAGCCGAGCGCCGACCTCTCAATAGCAATGGCTCTTATCAGCGGAATTGCGGATAAGGTTATTCCCGACGAGGTTATCGCCTTTGGCGAAATCGGACTTTCGGGTGAGGTGCGCGCGGTCTCTCACATCGAATACAGAGTCAAAGAGGCTGCAAGACTCGGATTTACGAAAATAATTCTGCCGAAGAAAAACATAACGCCGAGCCTGAAAGCACCGAGTGGGGTAGAGCTCCTTGGCGTTACGAATATTTATCAGGTCCTTACCCATATGCATAAAAGAGAAAACTAAAACACATTCAAATACTCAGTATTTCCCGTTAACGCGACTTCGTTTGTGAAAAATGCACAAATTGAGGTCGCGTTTTTCTACGCTTTGGGAGCAATTTGTTGCAAGAAAATTATTGAAAATATTCTCGAAATAGTGTATAATTAAAACAAGCTGATGGTGCAAACCACCTTCACAATATATATAAGGAGACTCTCACCAATGGAAAATGTATTCACAAAAAGTATTCGTAACGTAGCACTGCTTGGCCATAGCGGAGGCGGAAAGACCTCGCTTGCAGAGTCAATGCTCTATATTTCAAGGCTTACCGACCGTCTCGGCACTACCGCTGACGGAAATACTATCTGCGACTACGATCCTGAGGAGATTAAGAGAGGATATTCGATTTCTGCGGCAACCGCACCGCTTCTTTGGAATGGCGCTAAAATAAATATTCTTGATGCTCCCGGCTTCTTCGACTTCGAGGCAGAGGCACGTCAGTGCGTAAGAGCAGCAGACGCGGCTATTATCGTCGTTGACGGTAAGGCAGGTATAGAGGTTGGAACCGAGCTTGCTTGGAATCTCGCTACCGAGGCCGGAATTCCTAAGGCGTTCTTCATCAACAGATTTGATGACGGCGAGGCCAGATTCTATAAGGCTTTTGGCGCTATCCGCGAGAAATACGGACTTAACGTCTGTCCTGTTCAGATTCCGATTATAGACGGTGACACCGTTATAGGCTTTGCTAACCTTGTCGAAATGTGTGTTTATACCTTCGAGAAGGCTACGGGTGAGTACGTAAGAAGCGCTATACCCGAGAAATTTGCAGACGTGTGCAACGAGTATCACGCGATACTCCTCGAGGCGATTGCTCAGACGAGTGACGATTTGATGGATAAGTTCTTTAACGAGGAGCCCATTTCCCGAGAGGAAGCGCTCGAGGCTATCCATAACGGCATTATCACGGGTGATATAGTGCCCGTATTCTGCGGCGCCGCACTTAAGAACTGGGGTATCAAAACCTTCCTTGATACCATATCCGAGTCCTTCCCGAGACCTACTGCAAGAAAGGTTGAACATATAGTAGGTGCAGACGGTGAGCTTGCGGAGATAGCAATTGACCCGAATGCACAGGATACCTCGATTTTCGTCTTCAAGACCGTTGCGGATCCCTTCGTAGGAAAGATGTCCTTCTTCAAGGTTATGAACGGTACTCTCAAGAAGGATATGGTTCTCAAGAACACAACCTCGGGTGCAAGTGAGAAGCTTAACAAGATATTTATGCTTCGCGGTAAGAAGCAGATAGACGTTGACGAGCTCGCGTGCGGAGATATAGGCGTTGTTGCAAAGCTTTCGGCTACCAACACCAACGATACGCTTACCACATCTGCGGCTGATATAAAGTACGCTCCTATCAAGTATCCCCGTCCTTACCTCACGATGGCGGTTAAGCCTATGGCAAAGGGCGATGAGGACAGAATCTCCTCCGGTATGGCAAGACTTCTCGAGGAAGATCTTACTGTTAAATATGTAAACAATTCCGAGACAAAACAGCTCACAGTTTCGGGACTTGGCGATATTCACCTTGATATTCTCGTATCGAAGCTTAAGAACCGTTTCGGTGCAAACGTTGAGCTTACCAAGCCGAAGATTGCTTACCGTGAGACCATAAAGAAGAAGGTCGACGTAGAAGGTAAGCATAAGAAGCAGTCCGGTGGCTCCGGTCAGTACGGACACGTAAAGATTACCTTCTCGCCCGGTCAGGAAGAAGGACTTACGTTTACCGAGAGCGTATTCGGCGGTGCCGTTCCGAAGAATTTCTTCCCGGCAGTAGAGCAGGGACTTCGCGACGCTATGCAGAAGGGTGTTCTCGCAGGTTATCCCGTGGTAAATCTTGCCGCTAACCTTTACGACGGCTCTTACCACGACGTAGACTCGAACGAAATTTCCTTCAAGCTTGCGGCAAATATTGCTTACCGTGACGGTCTTCCTCAGGCAAACCCCGTGCTCCTCGAGCCGGTCGGCGAGCTTAAGGTATACGTTCCGGACAATTACGTCGGAGACGTTATGGGCGACCTCAACAAGCGCCGCGGCAGAGTTATGGGTATTGAGCCTCTTGACAACGGTATGCAGACCGTTCTTGCAGAGGTGCCCTTCTCGGAGATGATGGATTACGTTATTTCTCTCCGTGCGGCAACGCAGGGCAGGGGACGCTTCGATTTCGATTTCATAAGATACGACGAGGTTCCTGCATCCATTACCGAAAAGATAGTTGCAGAGGCGAAGAAGGAACAGAATTAAATAAAGCTATACAAATTCGGGGAGACCTTTGTGTCTCCCCTCTTTATTTTTATTTATGTGCAGAAATATTTTCGAAATCCTCTTGCAATACGTGAAAATAGGTGTTATAATATATTTGTAAAATTATACCTGCGAGAAAGGATGCGTTATGCGCTTTTTTGCCAAACTTTTAACCCTGATACTCACATTCATACTCGGATTTGTGACTTGCGTTGCTACCATTGCCGGTGCAGGATACTTAGCATACAATCATTTGTCGATAAATTTCTTGAACAAATTGGGTGTGAAGATAAATACCGAGCCGTATTTCGAGGAAGACGCGCTGGTTCCGGTCAACTCGTTGACCGTAAAAGAAATGGTTGCCGAGTTTCAGAGACTTCGTGCTCTTGGCGATGAAGTTACCTTCAATGCACTGCAGCACAGGTACGGCCTTAAGCTGAGCGACGAAATTTCCGCGCTTTTCCCCGAGGGCGTGCGTGAGCTTCCGTTTACGACTATTTTCGGAAAGAACGGTCTGCATGCAATTCTCGATACCGTTGAGGTTGCCTACGTTCTTCGCCTAGTGCCTAAGGATTTGTTCAGCGATCCTATGGTACATACGCTCGAGAATAAAACTCTTGCAGACGTCGTTGATATGGATCTCGGCTACCTCTTTGAGGACGTTGATCTTGGTTATCTTCTCGGCGTTCAGTATGCTAAAAACAATGCAGGTGAGTATGAGCTCGTTCCTGCTGACCCTGATAAGAAGACCTTAAAGGAGTTGATAGCTCCTATTAAGCTCGGCACTGTTCTTTCTGATGCACAGGCAGGCAAGCTTGACGTGCTTGAGGTTATTGACAGCAATCTTGCTGACGTTACCATAACGGCTCTTACGGATAGCCTTGAATCTGTTAAAATCCCTACCGCTTTCGGTCCCAAAACGCTCGGAGAAATTATCGAAATGGGTGATGACGGTAAGTACGCCGTAAACGTCGAGAAGCTTACCGAAGACGTCCTCGTTGGCGAGCTTATGGGATATTCGCTCGATGAGAACGACGGTCATTGGTATGAGAATAACGGAGCAGACGGCGAGGAAAGAAAAAGAGCAGATGCTATGGTTGAGCCTATTTGCGGTACTCTTTTGATTGATTTGCTCAGACCCGAAGAAGGAAAGACCGTTGCCGATGCTATAATGGGTTCTTACAGAGACTCCGATACTAAGCTCGGAGATATTATGGGATATGTTCTTGACGCTGGCGTCTGGTACGTTGATGACGGCAAGACCGGCGATGAACGCACGGAGGTTGAAGCCTTCTTTGCTCCTATTTGTAACGTTAATCTGGCTGATATAATTGATTCGAGCCCTGAGAAAACCGCATCTGATGCCATTATGGAGCAGTTTGAGATTTGCGGAACCAAGCTTGGAGATATGATGGGGTACGTTTATGATGATACCGATAAAAAATGGTATCTTGATGACGGTACCGAGGGAGAGGATCGTACCGCAGCCGATTCTTTCATCGCTCCTCTTTGTGACGTTATGCTTTACGAGCTGATCGATCACCCCGAAAATAAACCTGCGGAAGACGTTATCAAGGATAAGTTCAAAGAGAGCGACACAAGGCTCGGTGATTTGATGGGCTATGAAAAGGTTCCGAATCCCGAGTACGATGAGCTCGCAGGCAACAGCCCTTATATTTGGTATGATGATTCCAAGGAAATAACCGGAGTCGGAGCGACTATTGCGGATTATACGCTCGACCAGATTCTTGACGGCGGTATAGACACCGACGATATTACCGAAAAGCTTACGATTTCCGAGGTTTACGGCTTGACGGCGTCGGAGGGGCTTCCCGTTTATCTTGAAGGCTCTACGGTAGATATAAGCGATGAAGTCGAGCTCGACATCTGGTACGATGAAAATAACCAAAAGTCCAATTCCATAATTTCGGCTTTGGCTGAGTATAAGGTTTCTGAGCTTGATGATAAACTCAACGAGCTTACGATAGCGAACGTTCTTGATCTCGTTGAATACGACGGCAAGTATTATTCTTGGGAAATCGTAGAAGACGAGTCGGGCGATTACATCGTTTTAACAGAGGACACAAGTATTACGGCTGAATTTGCAGACCTCGACCTCGATAGCCTCTCGAATGGCGGAATCGAGGCTAAAATCGACGAAATACACATCGGTAAATTCCTTGGCTACACTCAGAACGAGGACGGAGAGTGGGAAAACGAAGACGGAGTTGTTGACGGTATTCTCGGAATCGTTGCAGGCGCTACCACCGAAACCCTTGAGGACAAGATAAATAAAACCACTATAGGTGACATAGCGGGCTATACTTACGTAGTGGATTCGGAAGGAAACGGTGCTTGGTACGTTGAGTATGAAAGCGAAACCGATAACGTTCCTGCAACGGGTCTTCTTGCAACTCTTGCAGACCTTACGGTACCTCAGCTTTCTAACGAGGAAGATCTTCGTCTGAAGGTTCAGAACGTTCACCTTTATGACGTTCTCGGTTACACCTTCGATGAAGAAAAAGGAGAATATTACAAGCTCGTCGGCGAGGAAAGGGTGTATGCCGAAGGTGTTATGTCTTCGATAATGGGCTCTACCGTCGGTAACGTTGAGGATGATATCAACGAGACTACTATCGCCAAGATTGCAGGCTACTATTATAACGAGGACGACGGTAAGTATTATACCGACAAAGATTTTAACAATGAGGCGCACGGCGTTCTCGTATCCTTAGCAGACCTTAAGATAGGTGCTCTTACCGACGACGGAGAGGTTAGCCGCAGAATTAAAAATGTCACGATTGCAGACGTATTTGAGTATAAGCAGGACCCTGAAACCGAGAAGTGGTATTCCACCAATGCAGACGGCTCTCTCGGTGAAGAGGTTACGGGTATTATGGCGGCGATTGCCGGTTCGCAAATATCCAATATTTCCGACGACATAAACGGTAAGGAAATGGGACTTCTCCTCGGCTATACTTACGGTCCTAAAAAGGATAACGTGGGTAACGTTGTTGTCGGTCAATATTGCTGGTATGACGAAAGTGGCGATGAGGTTCATCCGCTTATGAACAAGGTTGCAAGCACGCTATTCTCCGACCTTGGTTCGATTACCAACGAACTCACGGTAGCAGACATGATTCTTCCCGAAGACAGAGAAAGCGGTTACATCTCTCTGATTGATGAGACCACTAAGCTTAACGAGCTTCCCGAAGAGTTGAATAAAATCTTTGCGGAAAAGACCATAGGAGAGCTTGCCGTCGCGGGTATTATTGAGCTTGACGAGGGAACAACGCTCAATCCCTATATAGCAGGCCTCACTATAAACGAGTTGATTAATTACAGCTTGTCGAATAATTAGAACTAAACATTTAAAATTCAATACCGAGGTTGCCTTAGGGTGCCTCGGTATTTTTTACCTCGAATCAGATTGAAAAAACAAAAAACGGAAGACCGAAGTCTTCCGTTTTCTTCTTTGGGGAGAGCTTAAAATTAGTATCCAACCTTCTCCCAGCACTCGAAGGGTGCTGCAAGCTCCTCGGAGATGTAGACCTGAGTCTTCTTGGTCTGGAGCATAGTGGAGGGAAGGTAGGGGGTGATAGGACCGTGCGTGCAAAGACGGGAGGTCATTCTCTGCCAGGAGGAGAAGGTACCGCAGGTTGCAAGTGCGTGAACCTCGATCCTTTCCTTAGCGCGCATAACGTCAAGCGGGCCTATGGTAGCAGCCTTAGGAGGAACGTTAGCGATGTCACCGGACTGACCGAAGGTACCGTTGAGGGAGTTCTGCATAATGGTCATGGGGTGAAGTGTAACGATCTGTGCGGGCTGGTTGAGCCACTCCTCGATGTCACCGGAGCCGATGAACTCGGGAATAGGATCAACGAATGCCATATGGCCTGCCCATCCGGGAGATGTGGAAGCGATATCAGCACCTGTTCCCTCGGTGATGTCGTCGATGATCTTGGAGTAATCCTTGATGTTAGCGTTTGTGGGGAAATGTACGTTTTCCATAGGCATACGGAGCTTCTCGTCGATCTGGTAGTAGAGGTACTTGATCATGGAGTGAGCAAAGCCTGCCTCGTATGTAATAGGAGCGATGTTGCCGTCCTGGTCAGCCCACTCGTCCTCTGCAACAAGGTGAACCTTGGAGCAGTCGATCTGGAAGTAGTTGATGAGCTGTGCAAGAGGAATGTAGGTATCGGGCTCAGGGTTACCGAGGATCATTGTGAAGGACTTGCCTGCCTCGGAAGCTGCTCTGAGACGCTCGAAAAGGGTTGCGATGAGAACGGGATGGGGGTTCATCATAACCTTTACGTTAAACTCGGGGTGCCACCAAGCCTCTCTCTTCTCGAGATCCTTGCCGCTGAGGCTACGAACGTAGTCGCAAACTGCCTTGTCCTTAAAAGGAACGAATTCTGCGGGCTGAAAATCAAACTTGGTTGCGGGATCAGTGATAAAATTGTTCATTTTACTTTCTCCTTTTATATAAATAATTTTATTTTACAATTTCACCATTGTGAATGGTGTGCTGTACG
>JAZOMD010000042.1:0-3896 GCA_045653745.1 Eubacteriales bacterium
TTAGCCGCTTCGTATTTAGTGATTGGCTCGTTTGGCTTGAAGCTGAGAAGACCGTTCTCAAAATCTCCGTTCACAAGCCCCATTCTCTGTGCCGTCGCAATATAGCCCTTCAGCCCCGTCGGTATCTGGGCATCGTCGTCAAAGTAGGTGCGCGTAGCACTCGAGTCGCTGCGGATACCGGCGCACTTCATAGCCATTGCCACAAACTCCGCGCGGCTTACTTCCTCGTCGGGCATAAAGTAATTTCCGTCACCTAAAATTCTTCCGTTCATAATCCCCATAGCCGTCATAGCGAGAGCCGCGTTGTATTCCTCGCGCTCGTCCATATCGGCGTATACCGCGCTCGACATTCTTTCATTTACGCGGATTTTAACGCTTATCGGCTTCGTGTAGTTTCCGTATTCGTCGCGCGCAACGTAGGTGAACGAGTCTCTGCCCGTAAAGCCCGACTCGGGCGTGTAGCAGTATCTTTCGCCCCCGTCGAGAAGCTCAACTCGCCCTCGCTCGGGGTAGGAGATAACGAAATATTCAAGCGCGTCGCCCTCGGGGTCCTCACAGGTAAGACTGCCAAAGACGCCCACGCTCTCCTGCGTGCTCACCGCCACGGCACTCTCCTCGCTAAGTGTGGGCGCGTAGTTTATCTTGTCGGTGAATTTCATAATGCACTCAATCTCTGCACCCCCTGCGCGCCCGTCAACCTTGAAGGTGAACTTGCATTCCTTTACGTCGGCGGACGCAGGAACGAATACGAGAGAGGCGAGATTGCGCCGCGAGATAACGCGCCCCTCGGCAACCCGTCTTCCGCCGAGATAGAGCGTGCCCTCTTTTGAAGACGGTATTTTCGTTACGGTAATGCTATCAAAGTCCGAAAGGCAGAGCGCCGATTTGAAATCCGCGTCCGAGAAGCGGAGCTTTTTGCCGAGAAGACCCGTCTTAATCATATTGACGTCCGAGGCAACCACCGCCGCACCGTAGCCGAAATCGGCCGTAGCCGCCCACGCCGCAGTTGAAATAACAGAGGAGAGAATGATGGTAGTGAGTAGTATGGTAAGAAGCTTTTTCATTTTTTCCTTTCCTTTCCGAAAAAAATCTACCGATATTCTTTCCGCCCATCTTCCGTTTTATACGCTCACGGTTGACAAATCCTTCGGGGTCGGGTATAATTATCTTATAATCTTACTTGACAGCGGACGGGCTCAATATGACCGATAACAAAGCATTTTTTCTTGCAAAGGAGAGAGCAATGGCGGATTTTTCCGCCGCCTCGGGAATAGGAACACTCGGGGAAAAGCTCGTGCATAAAACCTTGAAGCTCTACCTTGAGCCAAACGAGGAATACCACGAGGTAGCCTTTCTCGGCTCGGTTGCCGATATAAAAAACGAAAGAGGTATTACCGAAATTCAGACGCGCTCCTTTGAGCGCCTCCTGCCAAAGCTCGGAAAGCTCCTCTCCCTAACCCCCGTCACCGTCGTTTTCCCGATAATAAGGGAGAAGCGTATCCTCTGGCTCGATAAGGAAACGGGCGAGCTTACCGCACCGAGGAAATCTCCGAGAAACGGACGCCCCTCGGACGCCCTCTTTGAGCTCTCGAAAATCCGAGAGTGCCTCTTTTCGGAAAACCTCACCGTCAGAATACTTCTCCTCGACGCCGACGAATACAGGCGCCTCGACGGCTGGGATAAAACCGGAAAGCGCGGAGCAGGGAAGATAGACCGCATACCCACCGACCTCGTAGCCGAGTATACCGTTTGTAAGACTGAGGATTTACTCCGCCTTATGCCCGCGGGGCTTGGTGGGGAGTTTTGCGCCAAGGAATTTGCGAAGGCCGCACGCCTTCAGGGAAGGCGCGCCTCTTATTCGCTCGGCCTTCTTTATAGCGCAGGACTCCTTACACGCCGCCGCGAGGGCAGAGCCTATCTTTATTCGCTCTCGGAGAAATCCTGATGAGAACTTCAAAAAACTCCACAAAAATCCTTGACATTTTCGTAGGATATGATATAATGTTACTTGGTAGGCGTGTAGTCTACCGTGTGAAAGGGAGTAGCCTTAATGCTCTGCATTGCCGAAAATCGTCACCTCGACTCACAGAGTCCGGTTTTCGGGTCTGTTTGACGGCAAGACTTTTACAGCCTTTTTGGGTTGTAAGAGTCTTTTTTGTTTTTTTTGGAGATAATTATATAAAAAGGAGATAAATATGAAGCATTACCTAAACGAATGTTCCGACGTCATTAAAGAAGTCGGCACGAGCGCCGACGGTCTTTCCTCGCAGGAGGCAGAGGCAAGACACGAGAAAAACGGCAAAAACAAGCTCGTTGAAGCGAAGAAGGAATCACTTCTTCACAGATTTTTCAAGCAGCTCGCAGAGCCGATGACGATAATCCTTATCGTTGCGGCGGTAATTTCCGCAGGCGTTGAAATCTACAACGGCATTAACGGCCACTGGGAATTCCCTGCAGACGTCGTTATAATTCTTGCCGTCGTGCTTATCAACGCAGTTCTCGGCGTTTTCCAGGAAAGCAAAGCAGAGAAGGCAATAGAAGCCCTGCAGGAAATGTCAAAGGCGCAGAGCAAGGTTATCCGTGACGGAAGACAGATAAGTATCCCGAGCGAAGACCTCGTAGTCGGAGACGTTATAGTCCTCGAGGCAGGCGACGCCGTACCTGCAGACGCGCGTATTATCGAATGTGCCTCTATGAAGATAGAGGAAGCGGCTCTCACGGGAGAGTCGGTGCCCGTAGATAAGAAAACCGAGGCACTCACTCCCTCGGCAGGCGGTGACGTAGCGCTCGGAGACCGCAAGAATATGGTATTTATGGGCTCTACCGTCGTTTACGGACGCGGTAAGGCGGTCGTCGTTGCAACCGGTATGAATACCGAAATGGGCAAGATAGCCGACGCTCTTGCAATGGCAGAGGAAGGAAAAACTCCCCTTCAGATAAAGCTCGCAGGCCTCTCGAAGGTTCTTACCTACCTCGTTATCGGCATTTGCGTGGTTATATTCGGCGTTCAGTTTATGAGACACGGCATTACCGTCCAGTCGGGAATTAACTCCTTTATGCTTGCCATCTCGCTTGCCGTTGCGGCTATTCCCGAGGGTCTTGCAACCGTCGTTACGATAGTCCTTTCGATAGGCGTATCGAATATGTCGAAAAGAAGCGCGATTATCAGAAAGCTTACTGCCGTTGAAACCCTCGGCTGTACGCAGATAATCTGCTCGGATAAGACGGGAACGCTTACCCAGAATAAAATGACCGTAGTTGATTTTTACGGTGAAAACGAAGCCCTTCTTGCAAACGCAATGTCGCTCTGCTCCGACGCAGAGATAGACCCCGAGACGGGAAGTGCAATAGGCGACCCCACCGAGTGCGCACTCGTAAATTATGCAGAAAAGCCCGGTCTCTCCAAGACCGTACAGAAAAATCTGCTCGTCCGTATCGGTGAAGTACCCTTCGACTCGGGCAGAAAGATGATGTCCACCGTTCATAAAGCAGAGGACGGCAGCCTCATTCAGTTCACCAAGGGTGCACCCGACGAGCTTCTTAAGCGCTGCACAAAGGCTCTCACCAAGGACGGCGAGGTAGCTCTTACCGAAAGCGTGCGCGCGGATATACTCGCGGCAAACAAGGGTATGGCAGATAAGGCTCTTCGCGTTCTTGCAGTTGCTAAAAAGGTGCTTTCCGCCGAGCCTTCCGTCTACGAGTCCGAGGCGGTCGAGTGCGATATGTGCTTTGTGGGTCTTGTCGGTATGATAGACCCCGTCCGTCCCGAGGTAAAGCCTGCTATCGACGAGTGCCGCAGTGCAGGAATCCGCCCGATTATGATTACCGGTGACCACAAGGACACCGCCGTTGCAATAGCAATGCAGCTCGGTATAATCACCGACGCAACTCAGGCT
>JAZOMD010000043.1:0-26356 GCA_045653745.1 Eubacteriales bacterium
GCAAAGAACGGAGACAGAATACACTGATGAAATACTTCGACTCTCACGCACACTATTACGACGAGAGGTTTTCCGAAGAATGTACGGAGGGTGTCGATAATCTTATCGGCACCCTTCTTTCGGATAGCGTATCCTATATAATTAATGTGGGAACGAGTCCTCTGACCTCTCGCCTTGCCATAGAGCAGGCAAAGCGCTTTCCGAATATGTACACCGCCATAGGAATACACCCCTCGGATACTCGCGAGCTTTTTGATATAAAAGGCGAGCTTTCCGAGATAGAAGCACTTATCCTCGATAAGGAAAATAAGTGCGTAGCCCTCGGTGAAATAGGGCTCGACTATCACTATCCCGATACCGATAAGGAAAAGCAGATGGCGTATTTTCTCGCCCAACTCGCCCTCGCCGAAAAGCTCGGTATCCCCGTCTCCATACACGACAGAGACGCGCACGGTGACGTAATGGACGCCCTTCGTAAATTTCCAAGGGTGCGCGGCGTTCTCCATAGCTTCTCGGGCTCGCCCGAAATGGCAAAGGAGCTCGTTGAGCTCGGATATATGATATCCTTTTCGGGCACTCTCACCTTTAAGAATGCAAGGAAGCCAAAAGAGGTAGCCGCCGTTATACCGGGGGAGCGCATCCTTATCGAAACCGACTGTCCGTACCTCGCGCCACACCCCCTTCGCGGAAGTCTCAACCACTCCGGCAACCTCGCTTATACGAACGCGACTCTTGCCGAGATTTTAGGCATAACCCCCGAAGCGTGTGCGCAGCTTACCGAGGATAACGCCAAGCGATTTTTTAATATAAACTAGTCCTAAAAAGTAAATAATTATGTGCAAAATCATAGTTATTCTCTTTTGCAACCTCCGCTTGATAGGGGTAAAGCACCCCGATTCTTAAATAGCGATGTATAAGTCATAAGAGTGTTCGTAGGCGTTCTCGCGACGTCGAGGCACACTCCCGAAAGTCCTGCCTCTTTAATCAAAGAGAGGTGGGATTTTATATTTTCGAGCGATTGAAAGCGGTATTCCTTGCCTTTGCTTTGAAAGCTCGAAATCATTGTATCGGGAGAGCTTTTTATTTCAGCCCCCGACCGTCTTGCAATATTGAGAGCGTCCTTTTTTGAAAGAAAATCATCTCCCACTCGCGCAAGGCAGGGTAGCTCTAAAAATCCTAGCCCGTTTCCTCTCGCGGCGGAAAAGTCGAGTACGGCGCGCCGCGCTCCGTCGGAGTAGGGGAGGGGCGTTTCATTCGTCAATTCGTCGTAGCAGAAAATGCTCGCTCCCGAATGCTCGTAAATTTCCTCCCGAGTTTCCTCGTCCGTCTCGGTTATGAGAAAGAGTCCGTTCTCCTTTGCGAGCTTCGAGAGTATGGGTAGCGTCTCTTTCATTTCGTCTCCAAGCCTGCCTTCACACGGGAGCACGAGCCCCATGGCCCCCTCACTTAGAACCGTGCGTACTATCCCATCTGCAAACTCCGTGGGATTCGACGCCGCGCGCCCCTCGCTTCTGTCGTGAAAGCGTAATAAATAGGGTACTCCCGATTCCGAAAGTATTCTTTTTATTCCCTCGATAGAAAAGGCAATCCCCGTCCGTTTTTCTTCGCACACCCCTGCACATATAACAGCATAGCTTAAGTGGGGAAGTGCACGGCGCAAATCGCGCTCGCTGCATCCGTCGTAGATATATCCGAGGCTCACGGCACCGCCGAGCGTTCTTTCGGGGATTTTCAAAGCTACCGCTCTGCCGTTTTCCCCTCGACCATCCGTCAGATGCGGATTTATCCTTAGAAGCTCGCTTTTTGAAGTTGAAAATCTGTTTGCAAGCGACTCTGGCGAATCAAATTTTCGCATTGCGTAACAGCGAGTCGGGCGCAAAATACAAAGCTCCTCGCCGATAGCCCCCTCGCCCTCGGGTAAATCGTTGTAAGCGCGCAAAAGCTCCTCGCTTATCTCGTACTCTCTCGCAAGCTCCGCGACACTCTCACCCTTTTTTACAGTATGTATTCTCATATCCCCTCCGCTTTTCGTTTTTAGTTTATTTTATGCGAAAGTGCAGCACGCGTTACGAAAACCGATACCTTTCAAATAAATTTATAATAACTCCAATTCGCTGTTGACTTTTTGGCTTGCTTGTGATAAAATAATTAAGGTTATGCGGGCGTGGCGGAACTGGCAGACGCGCCAGACTTAGGATCTGGTGGTTATCCGTGCAGGTTCAAGTCCTGTCGCCCGCACCATTAAAACCGCATCCCAACTTAGAGATGCGGTTTAATCGTATGGAAGACGTGACTTGAAGGGGAGCGGTACTGAATAACAGTCCGGTGGACTGTTAGAGCCGCGACTGACCGAGCGCGTAGTTCGCGCGAGAATCAAGTCCTGTCGCCCGCACCATTAAAACCGCATCCCAACTTAGAGATGCGGTTTTAATCATTTAGAGATGCGGTTTAAATTGCAGATTCAAATAAATTTCTCTTGATATCCATTAAATTGATCAGAAATATCGCGCTCACTCACGATCATATCAACTTCGTTAAGAGTGCAGAGATTACTCATGCACGGCGCCCCTATCTTTTCGGAATTGAGCATCAGAACGCATTTTTTCGACCGTGACATCATCACCTTGCGTACGGAGTTCTCTGCTATTGCATTATCCGTGAGCATACCGTCCTTTGTCAGCGTTCTGACCGAGAAAAAACAAATGTCGGCATTAAACGCGCGCAGAAAATTCTCGGCATAACTGCCAACGTAAACGTATGTATCTGCGGCAAGCTCACCGCCTGTTACAAAGGTTTTGACCTTTGTTTTGGCAAGAACGAGCGGCGCCTTGGCGCTGTTTGTCACCACCACTACCGATTTCTTATCACCAAGCGCCTGCAAAAGCGCAAGTGCCGTTGACGAGCCGTCAACCATCACGGTATCGCCGTCATTGATCAGCTCAAGACACTTTTTCCCGATGATGATTTTCGCTTCGGAATTTTCTCTTTCGCGCATCGATAGCGGCAGATTTTCTCCAAGCACGCTTCGGTGTGCCGCACCGCCATGGGTACGTATGATCTTTCCTGCCATATTAAGCGTTGCAAGGTCACGCCGCATGGTCGGCTCACTGACAAAAAATGCCGCACAAAGCTCAACGATGCTCGCTTCCTTATGCTCACGCAAATATTCAAGAATTTCCGCTTCTCTTTCTTTCAATGCCATTTGTGTGATCCTTTTGTGATTATTCGTTCGAAAACTATCTTGGTGAATGTCAATTCGTGATTGAATCGCTCAAAGTTTGGCGCTATTGTTGACAATTTCGCTCAAATAGATTATAACATAATTACAAAAGAAAATCAAGCGTAAGGAGAAAAAATTATGCCAAAAATGAATCTTGACTGGAAAACTGCATACGGCTTCATTACCGACGCGTTCGTTGGCGCGGGTGTTCCGCGTGAGGATGCCGAAATATGCACCGACGTTCTTCTTGAAAGCGACAAGAGAGGTATCGAGTCGCACGGTTGCAACCGCTTTAAACCTGTATATATCGACAGAATTAAAGCCGGAATCCAAGAGCCCGTTACCAACTTTGAAATCATTAAAGAAACGCCTACTACCGCTGTTATTGACGGTCATCACGGTATGGGTCAGGTCATCGGTCACAAAGCGATGAGCATGGCCATTGAGAAGGCGAAACAATACGGCATGGGCATGGTCGCTGTTCGCAATTCCTGCCATTACGGTATTGCAGGCTATTACGCAACTATGGCTACGAAGGCAGGTTGTATCGGTATGACAGGTACGAACGCACGCCCTTCGGTCGCTCCGACGTTCGGTGTTGAGGGTATGTTCGGTACAAACCCCTATACCGTCGGAATCCCGACAGACGAGGACTTTGATTTCATTTTCGACTGTGCCACATCCATCACTCAGAATGGTAAGGTCGAGTATTACGAAAGAATAGGTGAGCCGATTCATCCCGGAACGGTGATTGACATCGACGGAAACGCCGTCGAGGGTGACGCAGGCATCGCGCTCAAAAAGATACGTAACGGTACGGCCGCCCTCACGACGCTTGGCGGTATCGGCGAAGCGCTCGGCGGATATAAGGGCTACGGCTTTGCTTTGGTCGTTGAAATGCTCTCTGCTGTGCTCCAGGACGGTATGTACGGTAAAGACCTTGACGGCAAGGACGAAAACGGCAATATCCGTCCCTATCATCTCGGACACTTCTTTATCGCCATCGATACCGATCATTTTATGGGCGAAGCAGTTTGCCGCAAGAAAGCGGGTGACATTCTCCGCGCTATCAGAGCATCGAAAAAAGCTCCCGGGGCAGACCGAATCTACACCGCGGGTGAAAAGGAACATGAAATATGGCTCTCCCGTAAGGACTCGGGTGTGCCGATCAACGAATCCGTTCAGGCGGAAATGCTTAAGGTACGAGATGAGCTCGGGCTCACCCAGTACAAGTTCCCGTGGGAGGAATAAAAGCAATGAATTATGCAGAAGAATCTCTTAAAAAGCATTATGAATGGAAGGGCAAGATTGAGGTAACGGCACGGGTTGAGGTAAAGACCAAGGATGACCTCTCACTTGCTTATACTCCCGGTGTTGCTACCCCTTGTCTTGAAATACAAAAAGATGAACAAAAGTCGTATGAACTCACTCGCAGATGGAATACCGTTGCAGTGATCACCGACGGAACGGCAGTTCTTGGTCTTGGAGATATCGGCCCCGTTGCCGGTATGCCGGTTATGGAAGGCAAGGCACTTCTCTTCAAGGCGTTCGGTGATGTGGATGCGATTCCGCTTTGCATCAAAAGCAAGGATGTTGACGAACTTGTACGTACAATTTATCTTCTTTCCGGAAGCTTTGGCGGAATCAATCTTGAGGATATCTCCGCTCCGCGTTGCTTTGAGGTTGAAAGACGACTCAAAGAGATTTGTGACATTCCGGTTTTCCACGATGACCAGCACGGTACGGCGATCGTTCTCGGTGCAGCACTTATCAACGCGCTGAAGGTCGTCAAAAAGGAGCTTTCCTCCGCACGCGTAGTGATCAACGGCGCGGGTAGTGCAGGTATCGCCATCGCCAATTTCCTGTTAGGTATGGGTGTTGAAAATCTTACCGTTTGCGACAAGGCAGGTACACTCTTTGACGGCAAAGACGGCATGACTGCGCCTCAAGCAGAGCTGGCAAAGCTCACGAACAAGAATAGGCTTGATGGCTCTCTTGCAGATGCGATGAAGAACGCTGACGTGTTTATTGGTGTTTCCGCACCAAACATTGTGAGCGAGGAAATGATCAAATCAATGGCTGCTGATGCGGTTGTCTTCCCGATGGCGAATCCCGTACCCGAGATTTCACCCGATCTTGCGCTTAAGGCCGGCGCTGCAGTTGTTGGCACGGGCAGAAGTGATTTCAACAATCAGATCAACAATGTGCTCGCATTTCCCGGTATTTTCCGTGGTGCACTTGATGCAAGAGCAAGTGAGATAAACGAGGAAATGAAGAAAGCAGCGGCTTACGCTATTGCATCGCTTGTAAGCGATAGCGAACTTTGCGCAGAATACATCATTCCCAAGGCGTTTGACGAGCGAGTAGGTAAAACGGTTGCAAAGGCGGTCTACGATACGGCGCTCAAAACCGGAGTATCCAGGATATAACGGTGATTATAAGCTAAAAAAACAGAACTACCGGTCCGCGCTTGTTGCGGATATTCGGGAAGGAAAAGGGGCTGAGCGAAAGCTTTTTACTAAGCGGATTGTTCAGTCTCTTTTTTGTTTTTGAGTATTAAAAACTCCTTGACTTTCCTCTGATTTATGATATAATATCATTGAAAAATCTTAGTGAGTGATAAAATGAATTACGAAATTATTGCAAGCGACCTTGACGGCACGCTTCTCAATTCAAAAAGCGAGCTTTCGGCAGAAAACGCCGAGGCTATAAGGCTTCTTAGCGAGCGCGGAGTGCATTTCGTGCCGGCGACGGGAAGGAGCTTCGCGGAAATTCCCACCGCCATCAAGGACTCTCCTTATATCCGCTATTACATACACTCGGGCGGCGCGGCTATATACGATAAGAAAACCGATACTCGTACTCGCTTTTGCCTCTCGGCTGAGCTCTCGAAAAAAATCTTCGAGGTCCTCTATAAGCACGACTGTCATATCACCGTCAGAATGAACGGAAGAATTTATTCCGACAGTGCACTCGTGGATAAGGCGTCGCTTGACTACTATAACGTATGGAAGGTGCACAGCGATATACTCTTTGCCTCGGGCATATTTCTTGAAAATCTTCGCGAGACCTTGATGAGTGCCGAAAACGTCGAGATGATAACCCTCTTTTTCCACGATGACAGCGACCGCTATCCGATAATAGAGAAGGTCGGAGCACTCGGCGGCGTGAACTTTGCCGAGGCATGCCCCTATAACCTTGAGATTACCTCTGACACGGCAGATAAGGGCAGAGCACTTCTTGCCCTTGCCGAAAGTCTCGGAGTCGACACCTCTCGCGTTATGGCGCTTGGCGATAGCGGTAACGACAGTGCTATGATAAAGGCGGCAGGACTCGGTCTTGCGGTCTCAAATTCTATGCCCGAGCTCGTGAAAATTGCAGACTCGCTTATCTCTTCAAACGACGAGCACGCCCTCAAATACGTTCTCGAAAAATATTTTTAAGAAAATTTCAAAAACCCCTTGATTTCTCGTGGAAAGTATGATAAAATATATCGGTATTAAAAAAACGTAATCAGGTTGCGAAGTAACCTTTTACAGACCCTCTCAGCTGTAGTTGAAGCGGAGCAGTGATTACAGAAAAAATAAAGGAGAAACAAAATGGCTAATATTAAGTCCGCTAAGAAGCGTATACTTGTAAACCAGACCAAGGCACTTCAGAATCAGATGGTTAAGAGCCAGCTCAAGACTGTAATCAAGAAGTTTAACGCCGCTGTTGAGTCGGGTGACAAGGCGCAGGCATCGGGGCTTTATAAGCTCCCTGTTAAGAAGGTAGACCAGGCAGTTGCTCACGGTATCCTTCACAAGAACAACGCAGCGCACAAGAAGTCGAGCTTCACCAAGAAGTTCAACGCTATCGCGTAAAGCAATTTTAAAGGCAGGAAGAAAATTTCCTGCCTTTTTTGTTGACTGTTTGCTCTTTTTATGCTAAAATAGTAGTATCAAACGAAGGGAGAACGAAATGTCCCGTAATTATGAGAAGCTCTCGCCCGAGATAAGCGAGAAAATAAGAGAGGATAAGGAAAACGGCACTCGCCCGAATTTTGCCGCCGTTGGAGCAAACGCGCTCCGCCGTAATCCGAGCTTTGATAAGGAATCTATCTGGCGCCCTGCCTACGTGCGCGACGTCGATAAAATAATGCACAGTCCCTACTATAACCGCTATACCGATAAAACGCAGGTCTTCTCCTTCTATAAGCACGACGATATAACGAGAAGGGCACTGCACGTGCAGCTCGTCTCGCGTATTGCGCGCTCGATAGGCGCCGTCCTCAACCTTAACCTCGACCTCATAGAGGCGATAGCACTCGCTCACCATATAGGTCACACCCCCTTCGGCCACGCAGGCGAGCGTTACCTCTCCGAGGTCTACCACGCCGAGACGGGCAGATACTTTAATCATAACGTCCATAGCGTCAGAGTGCTTGACGGAATTTTCCCCCTCAATATAACCCTCGATACCCTCGACGGTATAATCACCCATAACGGCGAGTTTGAAATGAACGAGTATTATCCAAGGGAAATGCCCGATTTCGCTACCTTTGATAAAATGGTGGAGAGCTGCTACGTAGACGAGAAGAACATCGAGCATATCGTTCCCTCAACCCTCGAGGGCTGCGTCGTGCGCGTTTCGGATATTATCGCCTACCTCGGTAAGGACAGACAGGACGCCAAGAGAGCGAAGCTGCTCGAATCCGATACCGATCTCGGAGACGCAGGCATCGGCACGATAAACGCCGAGATTATAAATAATCTTATGGTAAACATCATAGAGCACAGCTACGGAAAGCCCTATATTATGCTCGATAGCGACCATTATAACGGTCTGAAGAATGCAAAGCGCATAAATTACGAGCAGATATACCGCCGCGAGAGCGTTACCAGAGTGCTTGACGAGTCGGTAAAGCCGATGATACAAAGGCTCTACTATAAGCTCCTCTCCGACCTGAAGGAAGGGAAGCGCTCCTCGCCCATTTTCGAGCATCACGTAGATTTCGTCACCGCAAATCATTACGCCGCCGAAAAGCCGTATATCGAAACCGAGCCTAACCAGATAGTAGTCGATTACATCGCTTCGATGACCGACGATTATTGCACGGAGCTCTTTAAGTACCTTTTCCCCGATAGCACTATTGATATAAAATATCACGGCTATTTTGAACGCCTCGAGGGCAACATAGACGAGTTCTATGAAAATATGAGAACGCAGTACGATATATTCGGACAGGGATAAAAACAAAGCGGCTTGCTTTTTGGCAAGCCGCTTTGCTAACTAAAGTTGCTTTTTTAGAGCTTGCAGAGCTTTTTCGTATCGTTTAGGCGAGTGGAGAGAGAATGCCGGATAGGTATAAAAAAGATGCAAGGACGCCTAAAAAAGCAAAAACTGCAATAACTATCGCTATGCGCCTTATCGAATTAAGCTTCAAGCTTTGAACGAAAAGCATAAGCTCTACCGTTTCTTCCTCGGTAAGGCTGTCGCCCGACTCGTCCAACCGGAAAAAGCGCGCTCCGTCAGCGGTTTGCTTTAAGTAAAAACCGTTCGGAATAGCTTGGTTCGTTGTTATACACCTCTTTATTTCCTGCGTTTCTGCCTCTGTGCAGGGTGTTTTTGTCACGATTCCGTGTCGCCTTTTGAAATGTGTAAGCTTATCCCTTAACTTCATAGTTCTTCTCCTCTTTACTTGCGTTTAAAAATAAAAAAGTGCGCCGACCGAAATCAGCGCACAAAAACGCAAATTCCAAGTCGTCGCCAAACAAACCATATACGCATTAGATGAAGCTATACTTCCTCGTATGCGGAATTTGCATTTTATCAAATTCAACAAAAAAAGGATAGCCACAAAAAGGCATAAGTATTCCATAAGCGAATACGTACACCGAAAAAAAGCGTATATTAAGTTTGTTTGGCAAAACTATTATATCACCGACGAGCAGAAAAGTCAATAGCCAACTTAGCTGTGAGGGCGGTGTTTTGCCGATTTTTTCCAAAAACAAGGAATTTTCATCTTCATTCAATGTTGCTATTGACTTTTAGAGCCGTTATGTGGTAAGATTATATAGTAAATTTAAAAAATCAAAAGGCAGCAAAAGGATAAAGATATGAATTTAATGGGAATAGATATGGGCACTACCTCGGTAAAGACCTGCGTGTTTACCGACAGACTCGTTGAAAAAATGAAGCTTTGTGCCGACTACACACTTGAGTCGAAGGGCGATATTATAGAGTTCCCCGCAGAGGAGTATTGGAATATAGTCAGAGGCGAGGTTGACAAGGTGCTCGCAGAGCTCTCGGTAGACGCTCTTGCCATTGATACTCAGTGCGAGACTCTCATACTCACCGACGAGTGCGGAAATCCTACCAGAAAGGCTATCGTGTGGCTCGATAACAGAGCTACCAAGGAAGCCTGTGAGATAGAAGCAAAATTCGGCAGAAAAAAGGTCTACGAGGTTACGGGTCAGCCCGAAATTACCGCTACCTGGCCTGCCTGCAAGCTTCTGTGGGTAAGAAAGAATGAGCCCGACGTGTGGGCAAAAACCAAGAAAATCTTCCTTCTTGAGGACTACATACTCTATAGAATGACGGGTAGGTTCATCACCGAGAAAACTCTCCAGTCCTCGACCATCTACTTTGATATAAACAATAGCGCGTGGTGGAGCGAGATGCTCGACTTTATCGGTGTTGACTCCGCAATGCTCCCCGAGCTTCTTGATTCGGGCGTTTACGTTGGCGATTATAAGGGCATTAAGGTCGCAACCGGTGCTATGGACCAGGTTTCGGGCGCTATCGGTGCTGGAATAGTCAAGGAGGGTATAGTCAGCGAGATGACCGGTACCACTATGGTTATCTTCACCCCAAAGTCCACCGTTCCCGAGTACGACCCTGCCTCTATCGTTCCTTGTCACTATAACTACGACGGAAAGTATTGCCTTCTCTCCTGGTCTCCCACGGCCGGAATGGCGCTTAAGTGGTTCAAGAACGCACTTTGCGAGAACTATTCCTTCCGCGAGCTTGACGAGCTTTGCGAGAAGATAGCTCCCGGAAGTGACGGCGTAACCTTCCTTCCGTATCTTTGCGGCTCTACTATGCCGAAATATAATCCCGAGGCAAGAGGCTCGTTTACAGGTCTTACAACAGAGCACACCAGAGCCCACTTTGTAAGAGCTGTAATGGAGGCAATCTCCTGCACGCTTAAATCGAACCTTGATTATCTTGGTCTGGACGTTCACGAGATACGCGCTATGGGCGGTGGAGCAATGAGCCCCCTTTGGTGCCAGATGAAGGCGGATATGACCGGCGAGAAGCTCGTCACCCTCAAGAATAAGGAGACCGCCTGCCTTGGTGGAGCAATCCTTGCAGGCGTGGCTACGGGCGTATTCGGCTCGGTAGTCGAGCGTTGCGAGCTTATCGAAATTGACAAGGCATACGAGCCCCTCGGCGTTGACTACACCGAGTGCTACGAGAGATTCGTAAAATACGACAAAATACTGAACATATAAAATAAGAAGCCGCAGGCGATACCGATTGACCGCCTGCGGCTTTTGTTATTTTATAACCGACGACTCGCGAAGCTTTAATTCGCAGTCTATATCTATTTCGGACTCGAAGGGCTCGCCCTTGATTTTTGCCATAAGCGAAGTGACAACGGGTTGGCATACCTCGTCTACCTTAGGGCTTATCGAGGTAATGGAGGGCGTGGAGTACTGTGCGAACGGTGCGTCGTCTATGCTGAAAATAGCAACGTCATCGGGAACCTTTATACCAAGCTCCGAGAAGGCTCTTATAGCTCCGATGGCAATTCTGTCGTAAGCACAGAGAAGCGCACGGGGAAGTCTTCCTCTTTCCTGCAGCTTGTGAGCGCCGGCGTATCCGCAGTCTTCAAGTCGCTCCTTGGTTGTTATGAAGAAATCCTCGTTTATCGGAAGATTTGCAAGCGAGAGAGCGTTTTTCAGAGAGTTCAGGCGCACTTCCGTATAGTAATCACCGATAAAGCCGATTTCTCGAACACCGGCCTTGGCCCAATGCTCTATCATTGAAGTTATAGACTTTTGTGTGCCTACACTTACATTTATGAGACCTTTGAAGTTCGGAAGGTGGTTCACGGCGACAATCGGTATCTCGGATTTTTGTGTCAGGTCGGTATAGCCGTCGATTATTATTATACCGTCGGCGGTATTGTAGCGCTGGTAATATTCTATCAGCCTTTCTTCGGTTTTAATGTCGAAGCCGGTAGAGGCAACGGCAATCTCGGCGTTGTAGCGCGAAAGAGACTTCTGAGTTTCCGAGACAAAAGCCGTGTAATACGTGCTCTCAAACTCGGGGCAGAGTATAGCGAAAAAAAGCCCCGGATACTCTGAGCTGTAAAATTTTTTAAAGCAACCGTTAGCCTTCGCAATATCGAAGATCATATTGCGCGTTTGCTCGTTTACCTCGGGGCTCAGGGCAAAAGCCTTCGATGCAGTCGAGGTTGAAACGTGGGCAAGTCTTGCAAGCTCGGTAAGTGTCAAAGCCCTTTCTCCTTCCGTTTATATTATCCGCTTCTTATATTATACACCATTTTCCCAAGTTTAGCAATAGGCTAATCCCTCTAAAAAAACGAAAAAATTTTCGTTTTCTCATTGTCCCTTGATTTTTCCCGAGAAGAGGATAGCGCTGCGAAAGACAATTGGATAGGTGCCACATAGCGAACGAAAAGCACCCACGGAGCGATTGCTCGCCTTCCGTGAGTGCTTTTATCATAATTTAATTAGTTAGATACGTAGGGAAGAAGTGCCATCTGGCGTGCTCTCTTAATAGCAAGAGTGAGCTCGCGCTGGTGAAGAGCGCAGTTTCCGCTAACGCGTCTGGGGAGAATCTTCGCTCTCTCGGAAATGAACTTTCTGAGCTTTGCGATATCCTTGTAGTCGATGCCGTCAACCTTATCCTGGCAGAAGATGCAAACCTTCTTTCTTCTATGGTTCTGACGGAATGCGGGACGCTGAGTATCGTTTCTATCCATCTTGATTTATCTTACCTTTCCGACTCACAATTTCTATAATGCTCTCACCGCAGTGAGCCTCGCGGAGAGAGGACGGAGATGCCTCACTTGATTAGAAGGGAAGGCTCTCGTCGCCGGGAATTTCTTCAAAATTTGCGCTGGGCGTGCTGTCAAAAGAAGGAGCACCGTACGCGGTGGGAGTATAACTCTGCGCCGCAGGTCTCTCTGCGCCTGCACCCTGAGATGCTGCCGCAGGTGCGCCGAAGCTAACCTCGTCTGCAACGACCTCGGTGACGTATCTCTTCTGACCCTGGTTGTCCGTCCAGTTTCTCGTCTGAAGGCTACCGCATATTACTATGCTGCTACCCTTCTTGAAGTAGCGGGAGACGAACTCTGCCTGCTGTCTCCAAGCGACGATATTTAAAAAGTCAACCGTCTGCTGACCCTGATCACCCCTGGTATAACGGCGGTTAACGCCGATGGAGAAGCTACAAACGGAAATGCCGCTTGAGGTCTGCTTGAGCTCGGGGTCTGCCGTCATGTGACCCATAAGGATAACCTTATTTAAGTCTGCCATAAATTCGCCTCCTGATAAAATTTAAAATTAAGCCTCGGTTGCTTCTGCAACTTCGACGGTCTCCTCGGCAGCTGCAGGAGCAGCGTCCTTGGACTTTGCAGCCTTCTCGCACTTAACCGTAGTCATGTAACGGAGAACACCCTCGGTGATTCCGAATACACGGTCAAGTTCAGCGGGGAAGCTGGGTTCGCTCTTGTAAGAAACAAGCACATAGTATCCCTCGGTTACATAGTTGATAGGATACGCGAGTCTGCGCTTGCCCCACTCGTTAACGTCAACGTCGCTTGCGTTGTCGCCGATGAGTGCTACGAACTTCTCAACAAGTGCCTTGGAATCCTCCTCGGAGAGATTGCCACTGACAGCGAAGAGAGTCTCGTAAGAACAAATCTTCTTTTCCATCTGAAATTTACCTCCTTTTGGTCATTAAAGGCTACCGAACGGTAGCAAGGGGTTGGATACGTTAATCCAAACTACCGAAGTATTGTACCATATTTTTCTTTGCTTGTCAAGAGCTATTGCTGAAAAAGTCGGTTTTTTTATTAATATTGTCATTTATATTGATTTTTTGCTAGCTTTAGTGTATAATGTAGTGGAAATTGAACGAAGGGGGAAGTAGTATGAGGCTATTCGAAACGGCGTACGCCAAAATAAATCTCTATTTGCGCGTGCTCGGTACGCGTGAAGACGGCTTTCACGGAGTGAATACCGTAATGCACACGGTCTCGCTTGCAGATACTCTCCACATAGAGCTCTCGCCGTCCGAGAAGGCGGAAGCGTTTACCGAAACCGACGCCCCGTTTTTTATCCCCTCGGAAAAGAATCTTGCAACTCGCGCGGCTCTTTTATTCTTGGAGAAAGCAAACCTCTCCTATACCGTCCGTATTTTTATAGAGAAGAAAATTCCTGCCTCGGCAGGTCTTGCAGGTGGCTCGTCGGACGCGGCGGCAGTCCTGCGCGCGCTTAACCGTGCATTCGATAACCCCTTCTCCGAGAGCGAGCTGCTTTCGCTTGGCGCTATGCTTGGCAGTGACGTGCCATACTGCATTCTGGGCGGCACGGCTCTTTGCACGGGCAGAGGAGAGATTATATCCGGGCGCCTTGCGGTCCCCACGCTTTATTTTGCGGTTGCTTCCTCGGGAGAGCGAGTTTCTACGCCAAAGGCGTATGCACAGCTCGACTCCTACCGTCTTTCTAATCCCGAGCCCTCGGGAGAAGCCGAGAAAAATCTCGAGGACCTTCTTTCCTCGCTCTCCTCGGGCAGGCTTCCGACCTCGCTTTACAACTCCTTTGAGCCGATAGTCCTTCCGTCCTGCAAGGGCGCTGCCGGTCTGCGTGAACGAATTCGCTCTTTCGGTGCTACCCACGCTATGATGAGTGGCAGTGGACCTAGCGTTTTCGGCGTCTTTGATACAGAGGCGGCGGCACGTGAGTGCGTAGAGAGACTTACCGAGGAAGGAAAGCTCGCCTTTTTCGCACGCTCGGTTTAACTTAGCATAAATATACCCGACGGGTTCGATTTTGATTTCCGTCGGGAATTTTTTTGTCTTTGGGGCTTTATTTGTTGACTTTTTACGGTGCGCGTGTTATAATATATTGATAAACGATTTGCGAGGGAAAGGAGGCTCGGTATGCCGTACACGAAAAACGAAAAGGACGATTTCTGGAATCTTGAAAAGCTCGTTCCGAAAAGAAAAGCTCCGATGCCGAATTTCTCCTCTCTGCCAACGCCCGTAGAGCATAAGGTCTCCGTACCCGAAAGGAAGGAAACCGAGCGCGGAAAAATAGACTTTGGCGCATATCGCGCCGAGCTCGGCGTAGAGGAGCGTTCCTACGAGCCGAAGAGCTCCTCGCTTATAAAGCGAGTTACCATCTCCTCTTACCCCGATAAGTACGATTTCTACGGCAATTTCAGAAAGGCTGCACTCATATATTTTGATTACCGCACCGAGGCGTGCGATTTCGTGCCCTTTTATTCCTATATGCCGCAGTATTCACAGCTTACACCCGAGCAGCGCGCATACTATTTCTACTGGCGCGCCGAGTGGAAGAAGGGAAGAATACTGCGCTCGGACTATTCCTATATCTACCTTTTTGCCTACGAGGTTTTGAACCTTCCCGATAAGATTGCGCCCGAGGTGGGTGTCGGACTTCTTGCGCGCCTTTGGCGCGATTACAGACAGTCGCTCCCGAGAATAGATGCCTATATGTCGCTCTGGATAGAGGATTACTGCCTCGTCTACGGGCTGGAATATCCTATGCACACCGTGCGCGATTTCGTTTTTGATGCCGTTTCGGGCTCCGAGATAAAGGAGCTTTATCTCTCCGAGCTTACCGAGGCAGGCGAGCTCGGCATTGACGCTGTGCTTCTTTACCTCTCCGACTACGATTACAGGCGTGGGCTCTCCCTTGCAGGCAGCTCCCGTGCGCTTTACGAGCGTTATATGAGGAGCTCTATGCGCATTTTCCTTGAAGCGACGGGCGCTCTCGACGGCGCACGCACGAGAAGCGTCGGCACTCTCAAAAGAGACGCCTTTCTCCATTCGCTCTGCACGCACGCTGTGAAATGCAGAATAAGCGTGGAATATACCCGTCTTGCAGAGGACGCCGAGCTGCGAGGGCTCATCACGGGTGCTGTCAGATTTACGGAAAATAAGCTGCGCGCCCTGCTCGGAATAAAGAGCCGTCTTGCCGTGCGCGATTTTTCCGAGGAGCATAAGGCGATAATCTCGAGCTTCTTCGACAGACTTATCGAGAGGGAAAGACGGGAAAGGGCAAAAAGAGAAGCCCCCGAATACGAGAAGCTCTACGATGCACCGAGCACCGAGCTTTCCTTTGCAGGCGCAGGTGAGATAGAGCGCCTTTCGTGGGGCAATACCGCAAGGCTGGTTGAGAATACCGAGGACGAAGTCCTGCCTCTTGTGGCAGAGATAAAAGAGCCCGAGCCGCCCGCCCTCGATACGGCAGATGGTGCCGATGCGTACGGACTGTCTTCCGAGGATATTTCGCTCATTTCCGCGATGCTTTCGGGAGAGGGCGAGGCAGACGACGCCAGCGCCGAGAGGATAAACGAGGCGTTTGCAGACGGCTTTGGCGACGTAATACTCACCTATGGTGAGAGTGGATTTGAAATTATTGAAGATTACAGAGAGGATATTTCGGAATGGCTGAAGAATTTAACTCGGTAAAGGTGCCGAAAAGAATACTAAACACCCTTATCACCTCGCTTCTTGCAGGCGTCGTGCCGAGGAGTGGCGCGCCGTATATAGCAATAGGCAGGACCGACGAGATAGCCTCGCTTCTTGAAAATCTCGACGCAGTGCGCGAGGGCGGTGCGTTTACCAGATTTCTTATAGGAAGATACGGAAGCGGAAAAAGCTTCCTTATACAGCTCATACGCGGATATGCACTCGAGCGCGGATTTATCTGTGCCGATGCCGACCTCTCTCCCGAGCGCAGGCTCGTCGGAGGCTCGGGCTCGGGGCTTGCAACCTACCGCGAGCTTATGACCAACCTTGCGAGCAAGGCGTGTCCCGACGGCGGTGCACTTCCGACCGTCCTCTCGCGCTACCTCACCGCGAAGAAAAACGAGCTTGTGGCAGAGGGAATACTTCCCGAGAGCGAGCAGTTTTCCGAGGAGCTAAAAAAGAGAGTATACAAAACCGTCGCAGAGCTTGAGGGCGACGTCGGCGGCTTCGACTTTGCAAGAGTCCTCGCGGAATATTATACCGCCTCGATAAACGATATTTCGGATAAAAAGAGCGCGGCACTCCGTTATCTGCGCGGCGAGTTTTCGACCAAGACCGAGGCAACGGCGGCGCTCGGCTTCCGCGTCAGCACGGTAATAGACGACGATAACTGGTACTCGTATATAAAGCTCGTGGCGGCACTTGCCGTAAAGCTTGGCTACTCGGGTCTTATACTCTTTATAGACGAGTGCGTGAACCTATACAAAATACCGAACAGAATATCGAGAGAGTCAAACTACGAGAAGATTCTCGCTATCTTTAACGACACTCTCCAAGGCAAGGCTCGTGGACTCGGAGTCATCTTTGGCGGAACTCCGCAGTTTCTCGAGGATACAAGGCGCGGCCTTTTCAGCTACGACGCGCTTAAAAGCCGTCTTGCCGACTCACATTATACCGAAATGGGCTACCGCAACCTCGCCTCTCCCGTTATAAGGCTCAGAAGTCTTTCGGATAACGAGCTTTTAGCCCTAGTCTTCCGTCTCTCAAGGCTCTTTTCGGAATGGGAGGGCGGAAGGAGTGCACCCATCGGCGATGCGCAAATAGAGGCGTTTATGAGGCGCGCACTCGCAAGAGCTGGAGCGTCCGAAATGATAACTCCCCGTGAAATAATACGCGATTTTCTCACCCTTCTTTGCATTATGCGCGATAATCCCGGAGTCAGCTTCGAGGAGCTTCTCGCCAAAAACGGCAGCGCAGGCACTGAAGAAAAAGAGAGCGCGACCGTAACACAAAGAACGAAAATCGACCTTTTCGATATAGAAATATAACGAAGGATAGGAGGTCAGTATGACCGAGGCAGACAGGATATTTTCCCGTTTTCCGAGCTTTATAAAAGAATACATCTTCTCAAGAGGCTGGACGGAGCTGCGCGAGGTACAGCTTGAGGCGGCACGGGTTATATTTGAGACCGACAAAAATCTCCTCATAACGTCCGAGACCGCCTCGGGAAAAACCGAGGCAGCCCTCTTTCCCGTGCTGTCGGAGATTTCGGAGTCGTCTGCGCGCGCTTCGGTGTCGGTGCTCTACGTTGCTCCGCTAAAATCGCTTATCAACGACCAGTTTTCAAGACTCGAGGAGCTTCTTCTCGAGAGCGGTATTCCCGTTACCCACTGGCACGGAGACGTCGGCGCAAGCCATAAAACCAAGCTCCTTAAAAATCCCGAGGGAATACTCCAGATAACCCCCGAGTCGCTTGAAGCGATGATAATGAAGCGCTCTAACGATATTCCGAGACTTTTCGGTGCGCTGAAATTCGTCATAATAGACGAGGTGCATACCCTCGTCGGCTCGGACAGAGGAAATCAGGTAATCTGCCTTCTCGACCGTATCGCAAGGCTGATAGGCCATCACCCGAGAAGAATAGGCCTCAGCGCTACCGTCGGTGATGCAAAAATGACCTCGGAATGGCTCGGGGCAGGCAGTGGGCGTGAAACCCTCTTTACCGATACTCCGCGCTCTCCGATAAGATGGCGGCTCTTTCTTGAGCATTTTTATACACAAGACCCAAACGAGCTTCAGACTCCCACCCCCGATGCAGAAAAGGGAGGCAGAGCACTTCTTGACCCGGGGTACGAATTTCTCTACGACGCGGTGAGAGATAAAAAATCTCTCGTCTTCTCGAATTCAAGAGAGGAGACCGAGCTCGTAACCGCAACTCTGCGCCAGATTGCAGAGGCTAGGCGCGAGGAGGATATTTTCCTTATCCACCACGGAAATCTTTCCGCCTCTTTGCGCGAGGACGCGGAGAGAACTATGAAGGATGACGAGGTGCGCCGCGCGGTCGCCTGCGCTACGGTGACAATGGAGCTCGGAATAGATATAGGCAAGCTCGAGCGAGTTGCACAGCTCGGCTCGCCCACCACCGTCTCGGGCTTTTTGCAGAGGCTCGGACGCTCGGGCAGGCGCGGTCAGCCCCCCGAGATGATTATGGTTTACAGAGAGGATACCCCTCTCCCGAACGCGCCGCTTCCCGAGATAATTCCGTGGGAGCTTTTGCGCGGTATCGCAATAATTGAGCTTTATTCTGAGGAGCGCTTCGTCGAGCCGCCGAGGATAAAGGAAATGCCCCTGAGCCTTGCCTTTCATCAAACGCTCTCGACGCTTGCCGCCTCTGGCGAGCAGACTCCGCGTGCGCTTGCAGAGAGAGTGCTCGGTCTACCGCCCCTTGCAGGGCTTCCCAAGGAATGCTACCGCGCCCTGCTCGTTTCTATGGTCAACTCTGATTACCTTGAGATGACCGAGGGCGGCGGCCTTATAATAGGTCTTGCAGGCGAGAGAATAATAAATTCCTATAAGTTCTACGCCGTTTTCAAGGACAGCGAGGACTTTACCGTCAGATGTGACGGAGAGGAAATCGGAACTATCACCACGCCACCGCCCGTCGGAGACCGCTTTGCGCTTGCGGGCAGAGTATGGGAAGTAACCGAGACCGATATAGCAAGACGCCTGATTTTTGTAAAGCGCGTAAAGGGAAAAATGGAAATATCCTGGCCGGGTGACAGCGGTGAAATACACACCCGTCTGCTCGTCGCTATGCGCAAGGTGCTTTTATCGGATAAGGAATATTCCTTCCTCGGAGAAAACGCCCGTGCAAGACTTGCCAACGCGCGCAGAGTTGCCAAAAACTCCGGAATGGACAAGCATCTTTCTGTCTTCCTTGGCGGACAGAGCTTCGTTTTATTCCCATGGCTCGGCACTCGTGCATTCAGAACGGTCAGACGGCTTATGCAAAGATATGCAGGCGAGCTCGGAATTTCCGATATCCGCGCCGAGAGATGTCATTATATCACCTTCAAGGCGAAAAAGGAAATAGGCGTATCCATCGCCGAGAGAATAGCCGAGATAATTTCGCGTGACGGTCTTGATACCCACGCACTCGTGGCAGACGGCGAATGCCCCGTTTTTGAAAAGTACGACGAATTTATACCGCCCGAGCTCCTTCGCGACGCCTACGCACGCGACAGACTTGAGTCAGGCGAGGTTATAGAAAGGTTTTTAGGTGAGCCCCTATGATATACGATATGCTTGCTCCGTTTTACGACGGAATAAATAAGGATATAGACTACCGCGCGTGGGCTGATTTCTTCGAGAAAATTTTCAAAAGATATTCAAAAGAGCGCCCCGAGCTCGTCCTCGACCTCGGCTGCGGTACTGGAAAAATGACCCTCGAGCTTGCGCGCCGCGGTTACGATATGACGGGAGTTGATATCTCTGCCGAAATGCTTGACGTCGCAAGAGATGAAGCCGAGAGGGAAGGACTCGATATACTTTGGCTTATGCAGGATATGACCGAGTTTGAGCTGTACGGCACGGTTGACGCGGCTGTAAGCTGTCTTGATTGCTTAAATCATCTTACCGACAGGGAAGAGCTTGCAACCACCCTCGACCTCGTGCATAACTACCTTATCCCCGACGGTATATTCGTCTTTGATATAAACGGCAGGGAAAAGTTCGAGAAGGTTTACGCCGACAATTCCTTCGTTATGGAGGAGGAGGGCGCGGTCTGCGTCTGGCAGAATTATTACGACCCCGATGAGGAGCTCTGCGACTTCCTTATCACGCTTTTCAAGGAGCGTGAGGACGGCCTCTACGAAAGATATGAGGAGTCGGAGTGTGAGAGAATGTACCCGCTTTCCGTTATAAAAGACGAGCTTGTAGCGGCAGGCTTTGAGTTTATCGGAGCTTATTCGGACTTCGATTTTTCGGCAGGGTCGGACGCCTCGGAGAGAATTTATATCGTCGCAAGATGTAAAAAGGATTAAGAAAAAAACACCTCGTAAGGATAAAAACATAAGGCCGCCCGAGGGACGGCAGAATGGAGAAAAAACGATGAGCGAAAACAAAAATATTAAGACCGCAACCATAGTGAGAGGTATGACCAGAGACGGTTCTGCCCGAATTTTAGTTATCGATTCGAGAAAAATCGTCGATGATATGATAAAATTCCATCATACGGCACCCACAGCGACGGCGGCTCTCGGAAGAACTGTCACCGCAGCCTCTATGATAGGTACTATGCTCCCCGAGGCAGGTGATACGGTAACTATCAGCATATCGGGAGACGGAGAGGCAGGCAAGATAATTGCAGTCGGCGACTACTTCGGAAACGTAAAGGGCTATATTCAGAACCCTCTTGCAAATCCCCCGAAGAAGCCTAACGGAAAGCTCGACGTTGGAGCTGCCGTCGGAAACGGTACAATCTCCTTTGTCAAGTCCGTGGGAAATATAGAGCCGCAGATAGGCACTATCGAGCTTGTCAGCGGTGAGATAGCAGAGGACATTGCAACCTACTTTGCAAAGAGCGAGCAGATTCCCACCGTTCTTTCTCTCGGTGTGCTCGTTGACGTTGACTATACCTGCCTTGCCGCAGGCGGCGTGCTTATCCAGCTTATGCCCTTTCCCGACGAGGCTACCGTTGACCTTATTGAGCGTAACGCCGCTGACCTCGTGAACGTTTCCAGACTCTTTGAAAAGGGACTCACTCCTCTTGAAATTGCCGATATTGCAATGCGTGATATACCCTATGACCCCTACGATACGCTCGAGGTCGAGTATAAATGCGATTGCGGCAGAGACAGAATGTTAAAGAAAATCAAGAGCCTTGGAAAAAAAGAAATACTCACAATGCTCGACGAGCAGGCGGCAGAAGGAAAGCCGAGAGAGCTTTCCGCTGTATGCCGCTTCTGCAACACCGAATACACCTACTCCGAAAAGGAGCTTCTTAAATAAAACCGAGTAACGAAAAATCCTCTTTCTGCATAAACCGAGAGAGGATTTTTTTCCTTTTTTTCAAGGAGATTTTATATGGAACACTCGGCTTTACTTAATTTTCTCAGCGAGGATAGCGTCCTCGCGCATTTATCCTATCAAAGAGAGCTCCGCGCCCGCCTCTCGCTTCTCAAAAAATATTACCCGACCTTTGAAAATAAGGAGACGAGGGAGCTGATAACGTCTATGCACGGCAGAGTACCCACAGAGCTCTTTTCGTGTGCGCTCGCCTGTTTTCTGCACGAGTCGTATTTTTCTTCCTTCACAAGCCTGCCGTCGCCTTGCCCCGAGGTGAAAAAATATTATTCCTCGGAAAACGCCTTCTGCTACGAGCTGCTCTCTGCCGCGCGCACGCTAGAATGCGGCTTCGTATATGCGGTGCGCGACCGTCGGGGTAGGGTCAATATAGTTTCCGACCCCTTTTGCAGAATACCGATTACCTCCGGGACTGCTTTGGCGCTCGACGTCTCGGAGCACGCCTATTTTTCGGATTACGGCTTTAATAAGGACGAATATCTTAAGAGAGCCCTCGCATATCTTAATCTCTCTAAACTTTTCTCCGAGGACGGAAAAACCTCTTGACATACAAGAGTAAAAATAGTATAATAAAGGCGAACAAAAAAAGAAAGGCAGTAAAATAATATGAGCATTTTACGCGGTAACGCGGTAGTAGGTCAGTCCGGAGGACCCACCGCTGCAATAAACGCAACCCTCGCAGGCGTTATCAGAGGCGCTCTTGCGTCGGAGGCTATCGACACTCTTTACGGTATGAGAAACGGCATTGAGGGCTTCCTTGCCGAAAATCTCATTAACCTCTCCGAAATCTTTTCCGACGAGGAGAAAATCAAAATTCTCGAGCAGACCCCCTCTGCGGCACTCGGCTCCTGCAGAAAGAAGATGAAGTCCCCGAAGGACGACCCCGAAACCTACGAGAAGCTTATCGAGATATTCAAAAAGCACAATATCCGCTACTTCTTCTACATAGGCGGAAACGACTCTATGGACACCGTATATAAGCTCTCCGAGTTCGCGGCAGAGCACGAGTACGAGATGAAGGTTGTCGGCGTTCCGAAGACCGTAGATAACGACCTCTCCGCTACCGACCACACCCCCGGCTTCGGCTCTGCGGCAAAGTTCGTTGCTACTACGATGAAGGAGCTCCTTTGCGACGTCTCCGTATATACGATGAAGGCTGTTACCATAGTTGAGGTAATGGGCAGAGATGCAGGCTGGCTCACCGCTTCGGCGGCACTCCCCGTTCTTTCCGGCGGCAGAGCACCCGACCTCATCTATCTTCCCGAGCGCTCCTTCGACCCCGAGGCATTCCTTGCGAGCATCGAGCGCGTATGGGAGAACCACCCCGCAGTTCTCGTTGCTATTTCCGAGGGCATTAAGTTCGCTGACGGCAGATACGTCGGTGAGGGTATGGGCGGCAGAAAGGTTGACGCCTTCGGTCACGTTGCTCTTTCCGGTGCAGGCAAGGTTCTTGAGGACCTCGTTAAAGAGAGACTCGGCTGCAAGGTTCGTTCCATCGAGCTTAACCTTCCCCAGAGAGCTGCGGCTCATATCGCTTCTCTTGCAGATATCAGCGAGTCTGTCGGCGTAGGCCGTGCGGCAGTTGAGTACGCTATTGCAGGTAAAACCGGCGTTATGGCTACCATTGACAGAAAAGAGGGCGAGGAGTATTCGGTAACCTTCGGCTGTGCCGATATTTCCAAGATTGCAAACGCGGTAAGAGGCGTTCCAGCAGAATACATAAACGAGGAAGGCAACGGCATTACCGAAGCAGGTCTTCGCTATCTTGCTCCCCTTATCGTCGGCGAGGTTGATACCGTTTACGAAAACGGTATGCCTAAGCATATAGTGCTTTAATATAATAGCAAATCGTTAGCCGGGTGATCTTCTTTATGGTGATTATCCGGCTTTTTTAAAAAACAGTGAGGTGACGTATATGATAAAAATTGACGGTATAGTCAAGCGCTTCGGCAAGAAAACGGTGCTTGACGGTGTCAGCCTTGAAATCAAAAACGGAAGCGTTTACGGTCTTGTCGGTATCAACGGCGTGGGTAAATCAACGCTTCTGCGCATTATTACCGGAATTTATAAGCCCGATAAGGGCAGCGTGCTCTTTGACGGAGAAGAGATTTTCGATAATCCCGAGGTGAAGGGAAAAATCGCCTTCGTTCCCGACGAGCTTTATCTGCCCGACAGCTCTACTATGGAAATGATGGCAAAAAGATATGCTATCCTCTATGGGAAGAAATTCAGCTACGAGCGCTTCTACGAGTTCGCAGGCGTTCTCGAGCTTGATACGAAAAAGACCTTTTCCACCTTCTCGAAGGGTATGCGCCGTCAGGCGGCAACCGCTCTTGCGCTTTCTCTTTCGCCCGAGTGTATATTCTTTGACGAGACCTTCGACGGTCTTGACCCCTTCAAGCGCTCATACTTTAAAAAGATAATTGCCGAGGACGTGAAGGCGCGCGGCGCTATCGCCGTAATAACCTCGCATTCCTTAAAGGAGCTTGACGATTTTTGCGACAGGCTCGCAGTCCTCGATAAAGGAAAGCTCGTCTTCGAAAGCGGCGAGCGCGAGCTCGAGGCAGGCGGTCTCAAGGTTCAGATAGCCTTTGCCGAGGAGTACTCCGAGGAAAAGTTTGAAGGCCTTGATATAGTCGAATTCAATAAGACGGGAAGCGTCAGTACGGTAATATTCCGCGGCGAGCCCGAGGAAATAGAGAAAACGCTCTCCGCAATGTCTCCTATCCTTCTTGAAACGCTTCCTCTGAATCTTGAGGAAATATTCAACTTCGAGACCGACGGAGTAGGGATAAATTCGGTAAAGAATAAATCTCTCTCGAAAGAGAAGCCCCGAAAGGAGGAAAAGACAAGTGAAGACTAAATCTCTTTTCTCACTTGCGTTCTACCGCGATACGCTTCTTCGCCTTCGTCTGTTCGGAATTATCACGGCGATAGTATTCGGCCTTCTTTCTGCGCTAAGCTCCTTTGGCTATCTCGTTTCGCTCTTGAGTACCGACCTTACAAGCGGCATGCTTCCTCTTGTAAACGTTTCGCTTGCACAGCTGAAGGGCTCTCTTGCTACCTTTATTGCAATTATAATCCCTATAATGACGGTCTACGCCTTTTCTTTTCTGATGAAGAGATGCGGCTCGGACTTTTTCGGTGTCCTTCCGATGTCGAGAAGTGCTATGGCTGTCTCGGGAATGCTCGCGGTGCTAACGGTCTCTCTGTTCGTAATAACGGTTAGCTCGGTGCTCCCCGTTTTGACGCTTATCCCCTGTATGGGAAAGACGGTGGAATACGAAGCACTTCTAGGCCTCGGTCAGTTCTTCAGTATGCTCGTCTCTGCGGTGCTCGCGGTTGCAATCTCGGCGCTCGCCGTCTCCGTTTCTGGCACGACGGGCAATGCTATCGCCACCTCGTACATATTCATTTTCATACCGAGAACCCTGATGGGGCAGATAAACAATTCGATTCTGTATATAAATCCCACCCTTGTCGAAGGACATATAATCCCGTTTTTCGATAAAAAATTTAACTCTCTATTTGCACTTTACCGAGGCGACGTAATCCTTATCGACGGTTGGAGCTTCGTCTATACAATCCTTCTTGCCACCGCCGTCGGCGCACTTGCGATTTTTCTCTTTAGAAGAAGACCGAGCGAGGCGGCAACCCATTCCTTTGCAAACCCCGTGGCAAGGCATATTTCGAGAATTCTGTTTGCAACGCTCATTTCCTCTACGGGAATAATGCTTTTCTGTGCAGATGCACTCCTGCTTTTTGTCACCTTTATCCTCGTTGTGTTCTCGATAGGAGCTTACTTTATCTACGAGGTTATAACGGGTAGAAAGGAAGGACCCCTTATCTATCCGCTCGTCACCTTCGCGATATATATTCTGCTGAAGGGACTTATAGTCGCCGTTATTCTGATTTTCAGCCTTACAGCAGGCGCCTACTCACCTTCGGCTGATAATATAGACTCGGTATCTATGGTCTCCGACGCACAGGACGGATATTGGATAGAATACGGTGAATACGTCACTATGCGTGCAGAGGACCTTCTCCTTGAGGACGAGGAGAGCAGGGAAATTATTGCAAGGGCTATCGACCGCGGTTACCCGAGTGACGATAGCGAAGACTATACAGAGGTCGTATTTAAAATCAGGAGTGGAAAGAGAACGTCATACAGACGCCTTTGGCTCTCCCTTCAGGAATGTGATACGATTATATTAACTCTTATCTACCTGGGACTTCTCGTTCCTAAATGGCTCGGCGTTACAGAAAGTGCGTGCAATCCTATGGAATTCGTACAAAGTATAAACGATAAGGATGCCGATGCAGAGCGCATTCTTGCCACTGCGGCAGAGGAGGTAAATTCCCTCGGGATTGAGAGCTGGTACGGTCTTGTCAGCTACGGCGAGGCATACGCAAGCATTTCCTATACGGTAAACTATAACGGCGAGCGCTTTGAGGTTGAGCTTCCGATTTTTTCCGAAATGCCGAATACGGTTGCCGCTTGTATGGCGGAATATAAGTCCGAGGCTGAGAAAAAGCTCTCCGAAATTGACGAAATCATAACCGGCGCTCTTTCGGACGGTGAAGACGGCGTATATCTCTATATAGTCTATAAAGACGTTTACGTCGATTTGTACTTCGAGTCGGACGACGGGGAATCGAGAGAGGTTTACGAGCAGCTTATGAGTATGATTACCGTTGATTTTGATGGCGAGGCGGCTGTGGACATCACCTGCACGCGCGACGGACTTTTCTCGACCTACATATCCTTTGGCCTCTCGTTAAAGGAGGGGGTAAGCGAAAAAACCTTTACCGACTTTCTTAAGGAGTGCGGCGCGTACACTTATTAGTGATGAAAAATTTTAGCAAAATCTCTTGATTTTTGTCCCATTATATGCTACAATATAGCAGAACTAAATATCACTTATCAAGAGCGGCGGAGGGACTGGCCCTGTGAAGCCCGGCAACCTGTACTTTGTATAAGGTGCTAATTCCCGATAGATGAGTAGTACTCTGGAGCTCGGGAAGGCTTGCCGCCC
>JAZOMD010000044.1:0-16481 GCA_045653745.1 Eubacteriales bacterium
CATTCGAGCCCCTGCGCTTAAGCAAAGAAAAAAAGAATATCGCCGTTCTTCACGGAGAGCTGCGCGAGCATTCCGCTCCCCTTTACACCGTCGCGCTAAAGGACGCCGCAGGGAAATTTATAGACTATCTTGCGCTCGGACACTACCACTCCTATTCGGTTACACGGATAGACGAGCGCGGTATTGCAGTTTATTCGGGCACGCCCGAGGGGCGCGGCTTTGACGAGGTGGGCGAGTGCGGATTCGTCCTTGTCGACACGGACGGAAAAGCGTTGACTCACCGATTTATCCCATTTGCAAGAAGGAAAATACACGATATAAAGCTCTGTGTCGATGGAATGTCGGGACAGGCCGATATCATAAAGGCGGCAAGGAAAATTCTCGAAAATATACCGAGCTCCGATATGGTAAGGCTAGAGCTTGTCGGCAGGTATACCTCGGGGATATGGAAGGACGCCGAGGCTCTTGAAAGAGAGCTTAAAGACGGCTGCTATCACCTCGAAATAAAGGACTCCTCTCGCCAAAAAAACGACTACTCGGGCTTAAAGAACGACAAGTCTCTGAAGGGTGAATTTATCCGCGCGGTCCTCGGGGACGGAGCTCTTTCCGACTCGCAAAAAGATGAAGTTATCCGTATGGGAATAGCGGCACTTTCGGGAGAGGATGGATTTTCACTATGAGGATAACCGAGTGTTATATCGAAAATTTTGGCGTATTAAGTAAACAAAGATTTACTTTTAACGGCGGTTTCAGCTGTTTTGTAGCCGATAACGGTACGGGGAAGACGACGCTTTCCGTATTCATAAAGGCTATGCTTTACGGTCTCGGAGACGGAAGGCGACAGGATCTTACGGAAAACGAAAGAAAAAGATACCTGCCTTGGTCGGGTGCTGTCGCCTCGGGGTCTTTATCCTTCATTCTCGGCGGCAAAGGATACAGAATAGAGCGCACCTTCGGCAAAAAGCCCTCTGAGGATAGCTTTGCTCTCTACGACCTCGATACGGGGCTTATTTCGCGTGACTATTCAGAGCGCATCGGCGAGGAGATATTCGAGATAAACGAAGGGGGATTTGAGCGCACGGTATTCTTTTCCGAGAGAAATCTTCCCCACGACGAGGACGACGGCAAAATAGCCGCGAAGCTATCAGACCTTTCCGGCGTGGACGCCGACCTCGCAGGATTCAAGGGCGCTATGGAGCGCCTTGACGAAAAAAGGCGCAGTCTCTTAAAGCGAGGCGGAGGCGGAAAAATCGCAGAGCTGAAAAGCGAAATTTCAAGGTACGAAAAGAACCTTATGGCGGCAGAGGAAACTCGGGAACGAAAAAGGCGCATCGAAGGCGAGCTTCTGGCGGCGAAGAAGAAGCGAGAAGAACTTTCCGCAAGGCGCACGGAACTGCTCGAGCTCTCGAGAAATTCTGCGTACACGAGCAGAAAAAGTGCTCCTGCAAGCAACTCGCGCGGTGGCGCATTAGCCGTATTTTTTATGCTTTTTACTCTTCTCTCGCTTATCGGGGCATTTGCTATTTCACCCATTCTCTACCTGCCTATGGCGCTTGCGTTTGTAGCTTCTCTCCTTTTCCTGACGAAGAAGCGCGCACCGCGCACTACGGTAGAAGACGCGCACACGACCGAGAGAGAGCTCGGCGAGATAACCGAGAGGAGCATAGCCCTCGAGAGAAAAATCGCGATACTCGAGGGAGAGCGCGAGAGGACCGATGCCTATCTTGGCTCAAGCAGTAGTGTCAAAGAGGAATACGAAAGGCTGCGCGAGGACTATGAAAGTGCCGAAAGCGAGCTCAACACGGTAAGGCTCGCTATGGAATTTCTCGAGCGCGCACGGACGTCTATCACCGCGAAGTATCTTGGTCGCACGAGAGAGCTCCTATCCGAGTACGTGGGAGAAATCGACGGCGACGGTGCTCCTATCCCCGATATGAGCACGGATTTTTCGCTCTCGGTTTCCGAGGGCGCCAAGACGAGGGACTCCGATGCGTACAGCAAGGGCACTCGCAGGCTTTATTCCTTTGCGGCAAAGCTCGCCTTCTCCGAATCGCTCTACACAGGAGAGCTCCCCTTCATAATTCTCGACGACCCGTTCGTCTATCTTGATGACAGAAGATGCAAGGCGGCGCTCTGTCTGCTCGCGAAAATTTCAAAAAAGCGGCAGGTAATCTATTTCACCGCCTCAAAATCAAGAGGGGCTTGACAAAGGAAGAAAAATTTAGTATAATAGGTGCGACCGAGTGGGGCTGTCGCGCCGTATGTTGCCGAAAGGTATTACGGTGAGGAAAGTCCGGGCATCAGAGGGCAGGATAACGGATAACGTCCGCCGAGGGCGACCTCCGGGAAAGTGCAACAGAAATAGACCGCCGCGGCTTTTGCCGAGGTAAGGATGGAAAGGCGAGGTAAGAGCTCACCCACTCCTATGGCAACATAGGTTTGCTGTAAACCCTATCCGATGCAACACCTTGATTTTTCGGTTTTTCCGACGGGCTGCCCGCCCGCTTCGTGGTGGCAGAGCCTTTTGGCTCGAACTATCCGGTAACGGATAGTGAAGATAGATGACGGCTGTACCCTTCGTGGTATACAGAACCCGGCTTACAAGCTCGATCACAAAAAAAGATACCTTCGGTGCCCTGGGGTGCTCCTCGGTATCTTTTTTCTTTTTTCTTCATAGCATAAGAGCGAGGAATGTTGTAAATTTGTAAATTTTATAAGCCACGCCTTGACTATTTTAAAAGAATAAATTATAATAGGTATATTGCTATGAAGCCAATGATTTTTCCGAAGGAACTTTCTGGGGTTAAAAGAATTTCGTTTTTCGGGCTAGGGAAATCGAACCTTTCCTTGCTAAACACCCTGCCGCTCGACGGAATAGCGGTGAGGATACGCTCGGAGAAGCCGATTGACGAAGAACTTTTGCCGAAAAGCCCCAAAATCGAGTCGGTCTATATCGGGGAGCGCGCCTTCTCGGATATTGACGAGGAGCTTATAGTTACCTCGCCGTCGTTAAGACGGGAGCGACGCGAGCTATGCGAGGCGGCGGCGCGCGGCGTGCGCTTTACCTCGGACGCGGAGCTGTTTTTTTCGCAAGGCGACCTGCGACCCGTTATCGGAATTACAGGCTCGGACGGAAAAAGCACGACGGCAACGCTCGTCTTCGAAATGCTCTCCCGAGTAAAAAATACGGCGCTTATCGGAAATATCGGCGCACCTATGTACGAATCCTTATCGACGGGTGCAGAGTGCTTTGTCGCGGAGCTGTCAAGCTTTATGCTAAGATACCTTAAGACACGCCTCGAGTGTGCCGCGATAACCTCTCTTTCGCCAAACCACCTCAACTGGCACTCAAGCCTTTCGGAATATAAAGAGACAAAGCTCTCTATACTCGACGGAGCGAAAAGGGCGGTGCTTTCCGCAGACTCGCCTCTATTGCCGATACGCTCTGCGTTCGCTCTCACCGGCACGAAATTCGACTATGAAACGCTGAAAAATTGCACAAAATGCGAATATTACTTTACATATCGTGACGGATTTATCGAGAGGAACGGAGAAAGACTCGTTTCTGCCGATTCGTTTTTACGCAAAGAAGGATATTATATCAAGAACTGTCTTACCGCGCTTGCGGTATGCGAGGGTGTCGTTCCGCTTCGTGATAGGCTGGAGGTTATTTCCTCTTTTGGCGGTCTTAGGCACAGATGCGAGAAATTTCTTTGTGCCGGCGGAATTGATTTCATAGACTCGTCGATAGACACCTCTCCCGAAAGATGCAGAGCGACGCTCGAGTCGGTTGAAGGGCCTGTCCTTTTAATTCTCGGGGGACGGGGAAAGGGCGCGTCCTATGCAGAGCTGGCGGCGGCAATTGAGGGCAAGGTGCGCACCGTTGTTGCGACGGGTGAGGACGCGGATAAAATTTACAAAGAGCTCGGCGGTGTCGTTTCGGTACTGCGCGCCCCACTTTTTCACGATGCGGTCTCTCGCGCCGTGGCGCTTGCGCGCTGTGGCGATGCGGTGCTTCTCTCCCCTGCCGCAACGAGCTACGACGCCTTCTCCTCTTTCGAGGAGCGAGGACGGGAATTTAAAAAAATCGTTTCGTCTCTTATGAAGACGGAGAACGGAAAATAAAACACGCCCATTTGGCGAAAGGATAAAACGATGAAGAAAAAACTGCTTATTCTGATTACCGCTATGATTATCGGAGTGCTCGCGCTCACCTCGTGCGGCGACGATGCGCCCGAAGGACTTTCTGTGGTAACGACCTCGAACGACTACGGTGTTAAATTCTACTGCCCCGAGGGCTGGACGGTGGTAAGCGACAGCTATAACGGCGACTACAAGGTATATGCGGCAAAGCTCGTCGGAAGAAGCATAACCTCTGTCACCTTCGTCGGCGCTCCTATGCCCGAGGGCGAGCTCTCCGCATATCTTGACGAGAGTCTTGGGGCTTTCCCTGAGGATATATATTCGACTCTTAAGGTTACGAAGCCTCTTACAAAAGAAAGCTTCGGTAACGCAGACGAGGCGTACAAGTGCATTTACACCTACAAATACACCGACCGCGACTACTCGAAGGGCGGTTACAAGGAAATAGACGTTACCTGCCTTCAGTACCTCATTAAGGACGACGGACGCTTCTACATATTCACCTACACAGCAGAGGGCGCGCACGACGACGAGGAAGGAAATTACAGAAAGCACCTCGAGTCTGCGGAGCTCTCGGCAAAGCACTTTACCTTCACGGGTAAGCACGTGGATAAGCCCGAAACCGAGGCAGGCGGTGACAATTTCGTCCCCGTCTCGGACAAGACTCTCTGCGGATACGAGCTCTATCTGCCCGAAAAGTACGAGGTTATCGGCAATACGGGCGACGTAGAGGCAAAGATTTCCGATGGCGCGTACCTTTCTCTCACGAGAGCAAACGATGCTAACATAGACTTTTTCTCCTATCTTGGAGTACGCAAGACCGAGCTTTCGAGAATCGTGGGCGAGATAACCGACGTCAGGGTTGCTTCGAGCATAGCGTATAACGGAGACAGCAAGGTCTTCGAAACCTGGGGAATAACCGTTATGCCCGAGGTTGAGGAAGGCTTACAGCTCGGAAACCTCAGAAACGTTGCCGTTTCCTACGAATACACCTACGAATACGGCGGAGTTACTTACAGAGCCTATCAGCTCCTCGGAATGACCTCTCGCACGGGATTCGTGTTCACCTACATTGCGCCCGATGCGGAATATTCCGAGCACCTTGAGACTATTGAGGAAATAATCAAGAGGGTTGATTTCTGATGGAAAAAATATATCTTGACAACAGTGCCACGACGAAAATATGCAAGGAAGCGCTCGACAAATATATCGAGGTATCTTCGGAGCATTTCGGAAATCCGTCCTCCCTGCACGCACTCGGTTTTGATGCTGAAAAGGTCATAGAAGCGGCAAGAGAGGAAATACGCACGTCTCTTGGAGCGAGGGGCGCTTCGGTTATCTTCACGGCGTCGGGAAGCGAGGCAAACAACCTTGCAATTATCGGACGCGCGTATGCAAAGGAGAGATTTGCTCACGGCAAAATCATTACCACCGAGGGCGAGCACGCATCGGTGGACGAGCCGCTTGGCTCGCTAGTAAAAGACGGATTTCGCGTAGCGAAAATTCCAACGCGCGGTGGAAGACTCGACCTTGACGCTCTCGAAAGAGAGCTTACTCCGGATACCGTTCTCGTTACTATGATGATGGTAAACAACGAGACGGGTGCGCTATACGACATAGCAGCGGCGGCAAGGCTCACGAGGGCGCTTGCAAAAAACGCTCTGGTACACGTTGACGCAACGCAGAGCTATATGAAAATTCCCTTCACGAAAGCCTCTCTCGGCGCAGATATGATAACCCTTTCCTCTCACAAGATAGAGGGTCCTAAGGGTGTCGGCGCGCTTCTGGTCGACGCCTCCGTTATCAAATCGGGTGGGTTGCGCGCGCTTATACTCGGCGGTGGGCAGGAGGGGGGCTTGCGCTCAGGCACCGAGAACGTACCTGCTATCGCGGCTTTTGCCGAGGCGGCAAGGGTCGGCAGAGCACATCTTAGCGAAAGATACCAGGGCCTCAAGAGCCTCAGAGAATATCTTTTAACTAAGCTTTCGGACATTGCGGAAATCTCGGTAACTCTGCCCGAAAATCCCTCCCCGAGCATAGTTAATATAACGCTTCCGAATATAAAGAGCGAGACGATGCTACATCATCTCTCGTCCTTTGGCATTTTCGTTTCAAGCGGATCTGCCTGCTCGTCTAATTCAAAGCACACCTCCTCGGCTCTCGTAGCCTACGGAAGAAGCCCCGAGGAAGCAGACTGCTCGATAAGAATAAGCCTCTCCCACAGAAATACAAGAGAGGAGCTCGACGCCTTTTCCGAGGCACTTTCGGCAGGTCTTTCAAGGCTCTCGAGGATAAGAAGATGATAGGCGTTACTCTAATAACCGTCGGCACTCTTAAGGAAGACTACCTTAAGGACGCCATTTCGGAGTACAAAAAAAGACTCTCGCAATACGCGAAAGTCGATGAAATAAACATAAAAGAAGAACGCATAGTCAACGAGGACAACCGCGCGGAGATAGAGCGCGCGCTCTCGCTCGAGGGCGAGAGGATAATCTCGGCTATCCCGAAGTCCTCGGCAAAAATAGCGATGTGCGTAGAGGGAAAACAATACGACTCCCCTGCCCTCGCATCTCTTATAGGAAGGCTGGGTGACGAGAAGGGGCGCATTGCACTTATAATAGGCTCATCTCACGGTCTTTCGGAAAGGGTAAAGAAGGAATGCGATATACGCCTCTCCCTCTCGGCGCTCACATTCCCCCACCAGCTTATGAGAGTAATTCTTTTCGAGGCGCTTTACCGTTCGTTTACGATACTCGCAGGAAAGCGCTATCACAAGTGATCCTCGGGCGGAAAGCTCTTTGCCATCGCAGCGTTTGAATACTCACGTATTCCCGTCACCTCGCGCAAAATGCGGATAAAGCTCGGGTGCTCTACGACAGTATCCCTCTTTTCAAGCTCGTTTTCGAGAATCGCGGTGCTTTTCCATTCGGGATAGACGTCTATCTCGTAGGAGATGCCGCTAAATCTGAATGCGTGTCGGGTTTTGATTATCGGTTTCGTCTTTGGCTCCTGCTCGCCGAGGAGTGCAAGAAATTCATCTTCCGAGATTTCCCTCTCGGTCTCCGTCACGCTCATTTCGTCAATACGCACCTTCTCGGTCTCATAGAAGCGCGATACACCCTCCGAGGTGCGCTTTCTTATACGGCGCGTCGTACCCTTATCCGAGGCGAGGTATATCTGAACTATTTCACTCGCGAAGTAGCCCTCGCACCTCTCCATATCCGATAGGCAAGGTCTCTCGATAATATATTTTCTTTCAATTTCTACTCCGACGAGTCCCCTAAGCATACGCGCCTCCAAAGCTCTTTTTTACAATTTTAACACACTCTTGGTAATTTTTCAATATAATTTCTTTCTTTATTTGTCTTTTTGTATTGACTTTAGGTTTTTTTTGTGATAAAATGTTAGACGTAATATAACTAGATGACTACCGAACAGGAGAAAGGTACGGTTTTTATAATGGCAAAATTTATGACCACTGTTAAAGAAAAGCTTACTAAGGCTTGGAAGTCCGTTGTCAGCGGAGTGTCCAAGGCTGTCGAATACATAAAGAGCTGGAACTGGAAGATGATATGGGATCATACCACTACCGGTCTTCTCATTCTTTTCATAGTTTCCCCCATTCTTATCCTCGGTTACATATTCCTTTGGTTCATTCTTAAGAATGGCTGATTTTCGCGCATTTATGTGCGCATAAAAAACGGCGGATGTTTTTACATCTGCCGTTTTTTGCTTTTAATCAATCCAACCGCCGTTCTCTATATCGTCACCCGAGGGCGGCGTAACAGTGCTGCCGGGTCCGTTCGGCTTTTCGACTTCATCGGGGCTTGACGGTTCTTCGGGTTCTGTGGGAGAATCTGGCTCGGAAGGTGACTCGGGCTCTGAGGGAGAATCAGGCTCGGTGGGGCTGTCGGGAGCTTCTGTTTTTTCAAATTTTGCAAAGAGATACAGGTCAGGCTTTTTGGTTTTTGTGCCAAAGCTTTCCTTATCGAATTTATCCTCAAAGGAGCCGTCGTCAAAATACCAGCCCGAGAAGGTGTATCCTTCTTTTGTAGGGTCTTCGGGAAGCTCCAGCGTTTTTCCGTCTGAATATACGCTGGCGTACTCCGTACCGTCAACCATAAAATGCACCGTATATTTTTTTGAAAGCAAAGAACAACTGCACGAGCCGAGTGAAATCACGGCAGAGACTGCGAGCAGAAGCAAAAGCGCCGATCTGAATATTTTCTTCATAATCCATCCTCTTTTTAATTACTCTATCCGACTATATTATACCATACAAGAAAAAATTGTCAATGTTTTTTTGATAGTATAGAGAGAGGTGCGTGTTTTTTTAAAATAAGGGCTTGACGGTTCGTATTCTTTAGTGTATAATATAATATATTTTGTATTCGGAGCGTATATATGGGCGCGGTTTTCGATTTTGAAAAGGAAAAATTGATAATGGGCATCATTTATAACGACCCCGATGTACTTTCACGCGCTATGGAAATTCTCACCGAGAAATTCGGTGAGGTAGAGGACTCTTGCGAGGAGTTTTCCTTCTCGCGCGAGTTTTCCGTTTACTACGACGGGGAGCTCGGCGGCGAGGGGCTACGGAGAATAATCTCCTTTAAGGAGCCGATAGACCCTTCAAAACAAGCCGCGATAAAGATTTTCACAAACGAGCTTGAGGAAAAGCTCTCGCCCCCCGGAATGAGGCTTATAAATTTAGACCCGGGTTTTTTAAACAGAGGGCGGGTTATGCTCGCGACTACCAAGGAGATCGGATTCCGCATTCCGCTCTCGGACGGGATTTACACCGAGCTGACGCTTTTCTGGGCGCGCGGAGGGTGGCACAAATTCCCTTGGACATACCGCGACTATCAGTCGGAGAGGGTTCAGAAATTTCTTACGAGGGTAAGAAAAAAATATCTCGCAAGACGGCGAGATGAAATGAAAAAGAATAATAAAATTTAGGGAGACCGAAAATGAGAGAATACGAATTACTTAAGAAACACGACCCCGAGGTTTTTGCGGCGGTTATGAACGAGACTAAGAGACAGCGCTCCAAGATAGAGCTTATTGCCTCTGAAAACTTTGTTACCGAGACCATAATGGAAGCTAACGGCACCACTCTTACCAACAAGTACGCCGAGGGCTATCCCGGGAAGAGATACTACGGCGGCTGCGAGCACGTTGACGTTGTTGAGACCATTGCTATCGAGAGAGCTAAGGAGCTTTTCGGTGCAGGCTACGCAAACGTACAGCCTCACTCCGGCGCGCAGGCTAATATGGCGGTTTTCTTTGCCCTTCTTACCCCCGGTGACACCGTTCTTTCGATGAACCTTGCTCACGGCGGTCACTTAAGCCACGGCTCGCCCGTCAATATGTCGGGTAAGTACTGGAACATAGTTCCCTACGGCGTTTCCGAGCGCGACGGCAAAATCGATTACGACGAGGTAAGACGTCTCGCTCTCGAGTCGAAGCCTAAGCTCATTCTTGCAGGCGCATCGGCATATCCGAGAGTTATAGATTTCAAAAAGTTCCGCGAGATAGCAGACGAGGTAGGTGCGTATCTTCTCGTAGATATGGCACACATTGCAGGTCCCGTTGCGGCAGGCGTACACCCGTCGCCCGTTCCATACGCGCACGTTACCACCACCACTACTCACAAGACCCTCAGAGGTCCGAGAGGCGGTCTTATCCTTACTAACGACGAGGAAATTGCCAAGAAGATAAACAAGGCTATCTTCCCCGGCATTCAGGGCGGTCCTCTTATGCACACCATTACCGCAAAGGCGGTTTGCTTCGGCGAGGCGCTTAAGCCCGAATTCAAGGCTTACGCTGAGCAGATAATCAAGAATGCTGCGGCTCTTGCAAAGGGACTTACCGAGGCAGGCTTCAAGCTTGTGTCGGGCGGTACGGACAACCACCTTATGCTCGTAGACCTTACGGGTATGAAGATTGCTACGGGTAAGGAAGCCGAGCACCTTCTTGACGAGGTGGGTATCACCTGCAACAAGAACGGAATTCCCTTCGACACCCAGAGCCCCTTCATAACCAGCGGTATCCGTCTCGGCACGGCGGCCGTTACCACCAGAGGCTTCGTTGTGGAAGACCTCGCCGAGGTTGCAAAGCTTATCGCCCTCACCCTCACCGACTTCGAGAAGAATGCGGACGAGGTTCGCGAGCGCGTTGCGGCTCTTTGCGCAAAGTATCCTCTTTACGAATAATTTCAGGGAATATATAATTAAAGCGGAAGGCGATTTGCCTTCCGCTTTTTGTTTGTTTTTATTCGGAAACGTAAAAGTTGGTTAGTACAATGTTGTCAAGTATCTTCTCGTTCTCGGTGTTATTTAAGAAGCATGCTGCCGCCATCTCCGTTGTCTTTGCAGAAAAAGAGCACGGTTACAGAGAGACAAAGGGCTATGAGCAGTAATACTGTCTTTTTCATTTTTCTTCCTTTCACCGTCGATTATTTTCTGCCTGCCACCTTTTCAAGCTCGGACAGAAAGATTTCGAGGTCGTCTTCTGTGAAAATGGGTGCTTCTATATCGGAGAGGTCAAGCGCCGAATATATACTCTGCGTTAAGGACGCAGAGCCGCAGAAGGTACCGTTTACACTCGAACCGCGCTTATCTCTCGGCGAAGCGGGAGCGCCCTGCGAGGTGAAGTCGCAGCCGCCCTTTGAGTAGGATATGCTGCCGTCGGGGAGCTTGAACTCGACAATCTTTTCAACCGTGCGCCGTATTGCGGCAGGCGCCTTCGAGCGAATATACGATATGAAATCATCGGCGCGCTCGGGGAGAAAGAGCTTGACGTTTTTTAAAAGCTCGCCTATTGAGTGCCACGGATTATAGACGTCAACGACGTGCGTGGGCGAGATGTCTGACATTATAACCGAGAGAGTGCTGTCGGCACAGAGCTCGGGGTCGCGTATCGGTGCGCCGACGCTGTTATATACCCAAGAGATTTTATGAAGTCCGTTAACGGCGGTATAGTCAAGCTCCGAGTGCCAAAGACCGGTATCATCGCGCTTATATTTATTAAACCACTCTATTACGAGCGCTTTAAGGTCGCAGCCGAGCATAGTGCCGTACGCCTCTATTTCGGGGAGCTGGGAGAGAATCTCGCTTCCTATCTGATAAGAGGATTTGGAGAGGTCGTATCTTTCAAGATACGCGGTGAAGGCTTCCACCGAGCGGAAATTCTCGGGAACGCCCGAGAGGTCGACCGAATTCTTTTTCGCGCTGATAAGGGGAGTCGGATATTTCGGCTCCATACGGAGCCCCTCAAGAGTTGCAAGAGCCGAGGTGAGGTCGCGGGATTTACGGAGAATTGAAACCTCATTGCCCCACTGCGGATGGTAGAAGTAGCCGTCCTCCTCGGACTGAAGCGAATCGAGCCACGCCTTAACCTTTACGTTAAGCCACTCGGGGGTGACGTCGGAAAATTTTCCGTCCTTTTTTCTGTACATACCGAGGCTCATTATGCCAGCTAGCACGAAGTATGTCGTCTCTATATCGGGAAGGTATCCGTCGGTTTCCTTAGCAGGGGTGGAATAGTAGAATGCGCCTATCTCGGGGTCGTAGAGGCTCGCAAGCCACTTTACTATTCTTACGTCGTAAACCGCGTAAAGCTCCTTCATAATACCTGCAATCTCCTCGCCGAGAGGTCCTCCTATGCGGTCCTTTATTGCCTGCCAATCCCTTTCTCTGTCGTAAGCCATATCCGTTTTCCCTCTTACTTTCAACAAAATCACAACTAGGTTTCCTGATAAAAATATGCAACAATCCGTCAAAAAACATCAATCATTCTGAAAAAGACATCAAATTTTTATTGATATCTACCGTTCGGGCTACGTAATAATTATAGCTCAATATACAAATTTTGTCAACATATAATGAAAATAAAAAAGAGAAAAATTGCCACGTTTGACAATCAAAGTTTGCATTTTTCTATAAATCCTTCTTTCAGAGAGAGATTTTAAAAGTGCCGAGGGGGCTAGCCCTCGGCACTTCGTTTATTCAGGGTGATTAGTTGGATAAGGTGGGGTCGCTGTAAGTATTCTCGCTCGTATATAACTTAACGTTATCAACAGCCATTGAGAAGTTATATACACCAGATATTCTTATTTCGTTGAGCTCACCTGCGAGGTTACGTACTCCGTAAGGAGATGAGCTACCGCCTGCGGTGCTCGTGATAACGCCTCTGAACTCGTTGTCGCAGTAAAGAAGAATAAGCTCTTCTTCGGGATAATACTCAAGACGAAGATTGAACCACTTGTTCCACTTACCTGCTTTTACACCGTTTATGAAGATGTTCGTACCGTCATCGGTCATATCGAACTGGCAATACTTAGATGAGTTATTGTAGAGAATTATCTGCATAAAGGTCTTGTACGAGGAGGAGTCAAGTCTTAAGTCTGCCTCGAATACGTAAGAAGCAGTGTTAAGGGAGACTTTCTGAGTGTAAGCCACAATACCGTGCGCTCTGTCTCTGCCGGATACTCTTCCGGGAACGGTAAGCTTAAGGTAACGGTTATTGCCCTCGGTCTCTACGGTAGCCTTGGAGCCGTGGACGTTAGAGTAGCTTGCATCTGCCGTGTAGTCTGCTCTAACACCCGTCTCGAAGATGAGGTTGGTTGCCTTCTGGGGATTCTTTCCGTTATGTCCTGTATGAGTGCATACCCACTCAACATCCTCGCTGTAATAGTCGCCCTCAAAGTCGGTTACGGTAATTTCACCGATAACGGGGCTTGTATCGACGGTATCGTCCTCTACACATTCAATAGCGGCGCTATAAAGCTTAAGGGTTGCTGCGGTATCCGAGTTGACGGAAATCTTTACACCGGAAACGGAAGGCACCTTGGTCACAAGCGCCGAATATACGGTCTCAAGCTTAGTATTCTCACCGACGAGTGTGAGGGTAACGAGACCTGTATCGTAGTAATACTCTACGAGTACGGTGAATCGGGTTTTAACAAGCTGCTGTGCCGCCGAGCTGAGCTCTCTGTAGCCTGCGGTGGTTACGAAGGGTATCTTTCCCCCGGTGAAGCTGTTTTTATTGTAGGTGTACTTGATAAGGCGCGCAAGAGAGCCCGAATAATGAGCAATTCTTACCGTGCCGTCGCTTCCCTCGTGGATAGCAAAGGAAGTGAACGCAACGCCGTTATTATCAAGGAGCGCAAAGCTTGCGGAATTCGACTTAAGAAGGGTGTCGAACTCAAAGTCAAAGGACGCCACCAGCTTATTTGCCTTAACGCCGCTTTCCTTATACGCAGGAAGATGGAGAGACGCACCGCTGCCGGAAAGAACGATAGCTCCGTCAGTGCCGCCGGTGTAGTAGACGTCGCCGTCTGCCTTATCAACCTTTGCACCGTTGTCGATATAGGTATCTGCCGAGTCATTCTTGTCAGAATCAAACTTGTGCTCTGCCGAGGTGTTCTCGGTGGGGGGAGATACGTGGTAGCTTCTCGCCAGAACGTTATCAAGCGTAAGAACCGACTCACTCTTGTCAAAGCTCGTGATTCTGAGTGCAGATACGCTATCGAAATCGGCAGTGTAAAGGGTAGCTGCTCCGCCTGTGTAAAGGGCGTTGTACTTCTCGTTGAAGACGAGCTGTACGGTCTTTGAATTAAGGTCTACTAGCACCTTTACGCGCACCTTGGACGCGCCGCCTGCGTTACCCGTAACCTTGCCTGCCTTATACGCAGAGCGCGTTACTATCGAGGGGGATTCGTCAAGGTTGCTTGCACCTACATTCCACTTCTTCTGGTTGTTATGAACCATAGGTCTTACGGCGGTCGATGAGCCGTAGGTCGCAAGCGTAAGCTTGAATACGTCCTCGACCTTACCGTTCTTGTCGACTATGCTGAACATGTGCGCGTCGCCCGTGCTTGCGTACATATATTCAAGGTCGAACTCGAAGGAATACATATTGGGAGTTTTCGACGTATCATTAAAGGGAGCTATCTCTACGCTTACACTCGAGGTCTTGGAGCCGTCCTTTATCTCGAGGAAGCGGTTGGAGCCGTCGAATTCCGCGCCGACGGTGGCGTCACCTGTAAATCTGCCGGGAAGGGTTTCTCCGACGTTATAATCCTCAAAATCGATAAGAGCCGAGTCGGGTCCGGGAACCTTATCCGAGGGGATAGTTACGGGGCTCTTGTATTCAAGAACGGTAGTCTCTACCCTGAGGTTATCGTAGATAACGGAGAGTCCTCCGTTCACGGATTTAGCCGAGCCGATTTGCGCCGAGTACATTCTGTTATCTCCTGCGGTTGCCTCGACCATCGTTGTCGTGTAGAGGATAGGCGTATTCGAGTTTCCTACGTAAACCATCATAACGTCGTCACACTTGCTTGCGCCTACTCCGGAGTAGCCCACTATTCTGATTTTCGTAGTCTCGGCGGCGGAAATATCCGTGGTAACCTTCTCAGGCAGGCAAACAGAATCCATAAAGCAGAGCTTTCCGCTTGTGTTAACGTAGACGCCCATCTGCCACATCTTCTTGCCTGCGGTATTCAGCATAGTAACGTTCGTTGCCAGAAGGTCCTTCTTAGCCGCCTTCTCGGGATTGGGAACCGAGAGGTCAAACTCGACGACCGCCGCGTTGGGGCCGTAGTTTCTCATATTGGAGTTGACGGTGAGAACGGGTGCTGTGAGGTTACTGTTATTTATCCGCAGAGCGTAATCGTTGCCGCTTTTAACAAAGGTGAAATTGTTATTAACCGACATTTTGATTTCTGCAGGTAAATCGCCGCTTGCGAACCTATGTACCTTCTCTGCAAGAAGCTCCGAGCTGCCGTCAACGTACTCCTTATAGGTCTTCGAGCACTGAAGGTTATCGACGGTATATCTTGCGTTTATGGTAGAGGGTGTTCCGAGCGTCAAAGAATTTACCGCCTGGTGAAGACGGCTGTTATAGGTATCGTCGCCTGCATATCTGAAGACGTCGTTGATATAGAGCTTATAGACCCCGAGCTCCCAGTAATACTCAAGGCGGAAGGTGAATTCTTTGTCGGCAGGGCCTATATTAGTCATAGGATTGCCGCTGTAAGTATAAATCCAAAGGTCGCCCTTCGAGTCGATACGGAAGGTGGGATAAAGCACGGGAGAGCCGCCGCCCTCAAGGTTAAGCTGAATAAGCTGGGAATTGTTAAGGTCACAGCCCTCGGGCTTGAATTTCATATCCATCTCTACGATGGCTACGTTCGCGCTCGCGGTGAGAATTTCGAGGGGTATTTTGACTGCAGGGTTTCTGCCGGCGGAATCGCCCCCTCTGTTCTTCGATAATATCTCTAAGACGTTGTTATATCCCTCTCTTCTTACCTCGGCGTAGGTTCCGGGTATCGGATTACCGCTTACGAAGACCTCAAATTCCGCGGGAACGGAGCCCTCGTTAATATCTTCAAAGGTATAGATTACTTCCTCTCCGATTTCAATTTCATCCTTGATAACCGGTCCGAGATTTTCAATTATATCCACGAACTGACGGCGCTCTGCCTCGGTAAAGAGGTCTACCTGATAATCGCCTATTCCAAGAGCACCGAATATATATTGAATTATAGCAAGAGAGGCTATCTGGTTTCCGTTGACGTCACCCTCGTGAACTCCGTGCACGGCGGTGGGACAGCCCTGTGAAAACTGAAGCGAACCCTGTCTTGCGTAACCGAAAGAGCCGTCGGGACGGCGGAAGTCTGCCATGTGAGTGTAGGAGTTATTGATAAGGTCGGGAGCTACGGAATATACATAATCCTTATATCCCTTGACAATAGCTTCTCTTTCCTCTACGGTACCTTCACCGTAGGTGAGGAAGTTGTTGTAGATATATGCAAAGCAGGACCAAGCGTTATAAATATCAACGCCGTTGCTCGCAGGCTTTTCTTCAAAATCAAAGGAAAGAATTTCTATAACCGACTCTACCTGCTTGTCGGTATAGTTCATCGCTCTGCCGAGCGCGTTATAAACCGAGCCGACCTTATGAAGGGCGTTAGAGGAATCGTAATAGAGCTCCTCGGACCACATACCGGTATTCGGGCTCTGATGCTTATCGAAGAAGGCTATAAGCATTTCCCTCATTTCGGGGGTCAGCATATTGGTCGTAGACTGGAAAAGGTTACCCCAGCTGTAGAAATAAGAGGTCTTCTGCGCGTCGTTTGCCGTTTCAAGCTGCTTTTCAAAGCCGTCAAGGTAGGCTCTGAATTTCTCGACGCTCTGATACTGCTCGAGCATCTCAGCGGTGGCAACCACCTTCGACACGGCGGTAACCGTGGAGCTTCCGTTAAGGGTAGATGAAAGCTCTCGGTCGGACGCAGGATAGCTCGAATACTTCGGAGAATATCCTATTCTGCG
>JAZOMD010000045.1:0-5813 GCA_045653745.1 Eubacteriales bacterium
CCCTCGATCTTTTCGATCTGAATCTTGGTATAGTCCTGACGATGACCGATCTTCTTCTTTTCGTTCTTCTTTGCCTTGTACTTGATAACGTCGATCTTCTTGGACTTGCCGTTCTTGACAACGCTTGCAACTACGGTTGCACCGTCTACGTAGGGAGCACCAACAGAAAGGGTCTCGCCGCTAACGCAGAGTACCTTGTCAAAAGTAACCTTCTCGCCCTCAGCAACGCCAAGCTTCTCAACGAAGATAACGTCACCCTCGGCAACCTTGTACTGCTTTCCACCCGTTACGAAAATAGCGAACATGAAAAAGCACCTCACTTTCGTGTAAAATCGCTATCATAGGCGACGGATTTTGTCCGCACTTTCAGAGCCTATCAATAAGCGTCATAATATTATAACACCCAAGTCAACTTTTGTCAATACCTTTAAGACAAAAATATGACATTTTTTAAAAATATTTTTTATAAGTTCTATATATTGTAAAGAATCAGTCTTCGTCTATTACGATATTTTGTTTTTTGGCGGCAATACGCGCGAATTCACGCTGCATAGTTGGGTTTTTCTTAGTCAATTTTTTTATTGAAAGATCTTCCGCTTTGTCGTTTGCAAGGCGCAGCTGATTTTTCGAGCCGATAAGTGCTTCCTTGACCTTGGTGAGATGATCTATCGTTTTGTCTATCTCCTTCACCGCTTCATCAAACTTCTCACTCGCTATACGGAAATTTCTTCCGAAGCTATCCTTGAACGCCAAAAGCTCGTCCTCGAAATTTTCGACGTCGATATTCTGCGCCTTGACAATAGCAAGCTCTTTCTTATACTGCAAAGAATTTAAAGCCGCGTTTCTTATAAGGGTTATTATCGGGATAAAGAATTGAGGTCTCACAACGTACATCTTTTCGTATCTGTGAGAAACGTCTACTATCCCCTGGTTATATAGCTCGCTTTCACTCTCAAGCAGAGATACGAGAACGGCGTATTCGCAATTCTTTTCCCTTCTATCCTTATCGAGCTCCTTGAAGAAATCCTCGTTTTTCTTCTTTGTTTGAGTCGTTTCATTTTCGTTTTTCATCTCAAACATTATCGAAACGTACTCGGTACCGTCGGAATAATCCCTGAATATGAAATCTCCCTTGCTTCCGCTTCTTGCATCGTTATCCTTTTCAAAATACGCTTCCTTGAAGCCTGTCTGACGCAAGGACTCGAATTCGTTTCTGCAATGCTCCTCAAGACTCTCGCCAACCATTTTGGTTGAGAGCTTTGCTTTCATATTCTTATACATTTCGATTTCCTCATTTTTGAGGATAATCGCCTGCTCTCTTTTTACCTGTTCTTCCCTGAGCTCGCCTTTAAGCTTCTGTATCTCGGAGTCGCGCTCGGCGGTCGCATCTTTCATTTTCAGCTCTGCCTCGAGCGCACTTTGCTTAAGCGACGCGGTGAGTTCTCCTATTTTTGCATCCTTCTCGGCGGCGAGCCTATTAAGCTCAAGCTCGTACTTTGCTTTAGCCTCGGCGGCAGACTGCCGAATCTTTTCCGCGTGCTTGCGTTCCGCATCACGCACTTCTAAAAGGCTTTTCTCCTTCTCGAGCTCACACTGCTCTCTGATAACCCTCGCCTCTTGCTCGCTTCTCTCCCTGATAGATGCAATCTCGCGGTTGAACTCGTCGCTTCTGACCTGCTTTAAGAGCTCTGAGTATCCCGTTTCATCAATTTGAAATATTTCACCGCACTTCGGGCATTTTATTTCCTGCATAGGCTCTCCGTTCCGCAGCCATCGTAATGACTGCCGTTTATACTTGAAGATACAGCCACCTCTATATCGAGAGGTGGCCGTGGTAGTTAGTCAATACTATTACTGCTCGCTCTTGCAGTCCTCGTCGTCGCACGCAGAGCAATCGCCGTCGCAAACCTCGACGTCACCGATTTTTTCGCCGCAAGCGGGGCAAACGAGAGCCTCGGGGTCGAGAGAATCGTCAAAGCATACTATCTCGCCGCAAGAGGGACACTCGAGCTCATAGTAAGCGGTATCGTCACCCTCGTAGTCGTCTTCGTCATCATCCTCGTAATCCTCGTCCTCGCCGTCGAAGTAGAAATCCTCCTCTACCTCGCCAAGGTCGTGGTCAAGCTCCTCAACGTACTCACGAAGCTCCTTATTCTCTGCCTCAAGAGCGTTAATCTTATCCGCCATATCAGCAAGAAGGTCTATCATCTTACCGATGATCTTACCCTCGCCGGAGTTAGCGTCGATTCCGTAGCCCTCAAAAAGGCCCTTGATGTATGCTGCGTTTTCACTGATTCCCATTTTTCTAGTTCCTTTCATTTTCAAAATGCTCCCCGTATTTCGGAGAGCATTTATAGATTTCAATTATGCGCGCTCAAGATACTCGCCGGTTCTGGTGTCAATTCTAAGAACGTCGCCCTCGTTAATGAAGATCGGAACCTTAACAACGGCACCGGTCTCGAGAGTAGCTTCCTTGGTAACGTTGGTAGCGGTATCGCCACGAACGCCGGGCTCGGACTCGGTTACTGCAAGCTCAACGAATGTGGGAGGCTCAACAGAGAAAACGCTGCCCTTCCAAGAAGAAATACGGCAAACGGTATTCTCCTTAACAAACTTGAAGTTATCGCCAAGCTTATCAGCGTTAAGAGGAATCTGCTCGTAGGACTCGGGATCCATGAAGTAGTAGGGCTCACCGTCGTTGTAAAGGTACTCAAGATCCTTACGCTCGATAACTGCGTTCTCGAACTTTGCGGTGGGGTTAAAGGACGCCTCACGAATAGCGCCGGTAACTACATCTCTGTACTTGGTTCTTACGAACGCTGCACCCTTACCGGGCTTAACGTGCTGGAACTCAATTACCTGATATACCTTACCGTCCATCTCAAAGGTAACGCCATTTTTAAAATCACCTGCTGTTAACATACTGTGTTTTTCCTTTTCTTGGCGAATTTAGTTATTTTTTCAAAAGGACATTAAAGGTCCGCCACAACCTATAAACACCGTCAAGTGTAAATGCCCATACTATACGCATATATTTTACTATAAGTTGGTTCTTTTTTCAAGGGGTAATTTAATATTTTTTTTAAAAATTTGCACTTTTTTGAAATTTTTGAGAAAATCAGCAGATTTCTATCAATTCTTTGGTCGAGGAAGCGAAATTTCTTACGCCGCCTTCCCTGATTAAAACCATATCCTCAATGCGACATCCGTACATACCCTGAAGATATATACCGGGCTCTACCGTCACGATTTCACCCGAGCGCAGGAGCCTGCCACAGCTTCTCGAGGAAAGCGAGGGGGACTCGTGCACAAGAAGTCCGACGGAATGTCCGAGAGAGTGGCCGAAGGCGCCTTTGTACTCGGGGTTAGAGTCTATTATATCTCTTGCGATCTTGTCGGCTTCGCCCGCGTCACATCCCTCACGAAGATAATCAAGTGCTGCAAGCTGTGCCGAGAGTACGGTGTTGTAGAGCTTCTTTATTTCGGGCGTTGCCGTGCCAATAACCACAGTCCGCGTCATATCAGAGCAGTACCCGTCAAATTTAGCTCCGTAATCCATAGTAAGAAATCCCCGGCGAAGCTTTACGTTTCTCGGTGTTCCGTGCGGAAGGGCGGAAGCATCGCCCGACACGGCAATCGTGTCAAAGGAGAATCCCTCTGCTCCTGCGCGGCGCATTGCGTATTCAAGCTCGCAGGCAACCTCAAGCTCGGTCATATCTGTACGAATGTTTTTTAAGATGTGGGCAAACGCGGCGTCGGCAATATTCTGCGCCTTTGCGATTTTCTCTATCTCCTCGGGCGTCTTCACCTGTCTTAAGTCCTCAATAAGAGTACCTATACTCACAAGCTCTACACCGCCGAATATCTCCTTGAAGCGTTCGTATCTTGAATAGGCAAGCGAGTTTCCTTCAAATCCCAGCGTTTTAATACCAAGCTCGGATACCACCGATTGCAGATAAGAGGCGCGCTCGAGCTTTATAGTGATTTTAAACTCACTTCCCACCGAATTCTCTGCCGCCTCGGCATAGCGAAAATCCGTAAGAAGATGGGCGTCACTCTGCGTTACGAATACCAATCCGTCCGAGAAATGAAAACCCGTTAAATATCTTTGATTTATTTCGTCGGTTACGAGTATCGCATCCAGACCCTTTTCCTTCATTTTTTCTTTTAACTTAGAAAGACAAACGTTCATTTGCCGAAAACCTCCTTGTAATAATTCTTCATAGCCAACGCATCGTCCGACTGCGTTCCCGCAGATTCACAAATTATAGTTGGAGAAAGATTATTTTTAGATATAACCTCCATCAGCGGCTCAAATCTCGGGCCGTACTGCTCGTCCGCAAAGGTCAGATGCTTTTTCTCACCGCTCGAGGTCCACTCAATCTTCGAAAAATGACAGTGCAGCTTTTCTGCAATCGAAGCACCGAGCGCCTTATCAATTCTATCAAAAACGCGAAGGTAATCATCTCCCGTTACAAACACCCCACCTAGTGCACGTGCATTAAGGTGGCCAAAGTCAACCACAGGCACGAAAGCGGAATCTATACGGCAAAGCTCCAGAACCTCGTCAAGAGTGCCGAGCTGATTTATCTTGCCCATAGTCTCAAGTCCTATCTTCACGCCGTGGGTATCAACCTCTGAAAGCGTACGGACAAGAGTATCGGCAGCGAGGCGCATCGCCTCATCTCTGCTTATTTTCGCCGCTGAGCCCGTATGCACGACTATCGTATCCGCACCGAGCAGATATGCCGCATCAAGGCTCTCTCTGATATACCTTATGCTGTTCAGTCGCTTTTCCTCTACAACGCCCGAGAGCGATATAAAATACGGTGCATGAAAGGACATCTTTATACCGTTCGCTCTTGCCTCCTCGCCTATCAGAGAAAGCATTGCAGGTGATGCCGCAAGACCGTTTCCCGCCTCGTATTCATACGCATCAAGGCCGATTTCCTTTACCCACCGAGGAGCTTCAACCGCCGACTTTTTTCCGGCAAGCTTAAAAGCCTCGCTGTTTCCTCCGGGGCCAAAATATGCGCTCATTTCTTATTCCTTCTTTCATATTTTCTGAGAAAGGGCTTTTCAAGCAGGCGTTTGAAGCGCGTAAAAAAATCCCTCTTATCGTTTATCGGAGGCACGAGAATCGCTTTGATTCCCACGTTGTGCGCCGCCCATACATCCGTAAACACCTGATCTCCCATAAGAACGGTGTTGGTCTTATCGGTGCCGATAAGCTCCATCGCGCGCAGAAGGTTTTTCTTAAGCGGCTTCTTCGCCTTAAAGAACGCAGGCATTCCGATATCCTTATTGAAAAACTCAACGCGCTCCCTGCCGTTATTCGAAACTATCGCGGTGGATATACCTGCTTCTTTCAGAGAGTGAAGCCAACTTAAAACGTGCTCTCCCGGCGTTGGGTGCTCGTAGGGCTCAAGCGTATTGTCAATATCAAGCAAAATCCCCTTCACTCCTATCGAAGCAAGAAATTCTGCCGTTACCTCGTCAAAGGTGTTAAATCTGTATTCGGGCACGAACCTGAGACTCATTACAAAACCTCGCAAAAAACTCTTTACCTAATAATTATAATATAATTTGACTGTTGTGTCAAGTAAGTTTATAAACAAAAAACGAACGGACTGCACGCGGCAGACCGTTCGTCTTCTGTGGCGCGCCCTGGAGGATTCGAACCTTCGACCTACCGGTTCGTAGCCGGGCACTCTATCCACTGAGCTAAGGGCGCATTTGGAGCGAGTGATGGGAATCGAACCCACGCGACCAGCTTGGAAGGCTGGAATTCTACCATTGAACTACACTCGCAT
>JAZOMD010000046.1:0-22253 GCA_045653745.1 Eubacteriales bacterium
TGTAGTAGACCTCGATACGATAATGCCCGGATACTCGGTAAACGACTTCGGTGATTCGATACGCTTCGGCGCAACCACCGCTCTTGAGGACGAGGCAGACCTTACGAAGGTAAACTTCGATATCTCTCTTTACGAGCTCTACGTCAAGGGCTTTATCGAGGGTGCGAAGGGCGGTCTCTCCGAGGGCGAGCTTGAAATGCTTCCGATAGGCGCTATAATGATGACCTTCGTGTGCGGAATGAGATTCCTTGCAGATTACCTCTCGGGAGATACCTACTTCAGAATTTCGAGAGAAAAGCATAATCTTGACAGAGCGAGAAATCAGTTCAAGCTCGTTTCGGATATGGAAAAGCGCCTTCCCGAAATGCGCGAAATAGTGAAAAAGTACGCAAAATGATCTCTTGAAACCGAGACGCCCACATAATTCAAAAGCCTGCACGGCAGAACCGTGCAGGCTTTTTTGTCAAGTAAGCATTACATTTTTAGCAGCTTTATCACCGAAAACCTCAACGAAAATGTTGTGATACTCAGAGAAATCCACCTCGCCGCCAAAGGTCAAAACGAGCATTTTAACCCCGAAAAGCATAATCTTATACGGCATAACGCTCATACCGCGAGAGGTGTAAAAGCGCTCGCGACGCACCCTCTCGGCAGTGTTGTCGGCACCCATTTCCTCGGGGTCTTCTATCTCGAGAAGAAGAACCTTTTCGGGAAATAGCACCTTAATTTCTGAAAGTGCAGCACTTCCAATACCCTTGCCGCGCAGACTGTCGTCTATTGCGAAATAGTCGAGCAGGGCAATCCTTCCGTGCAGAATGAATATCGCAAGTCCGAGAAATTCTCCGCTATCGCCGACTATTGCGTAAATCTCCATTTCGCCCGTTTCGGTTTTCTCTTCTATAAGGCGAAACGGCTTTTTCTCCGACGGCGGAAATGCGCTCTCGTAGAGTTCCTTAATTTTTGTAAGTAAATCGCCCTTCGGGGCTTTAATCATTTTCATCGCTTTCTCCGGCAAGTTTTTTTCTAAGCAATATTTTAGCACAAACTAAAAGCTTCTGTCAACATAAAAAAAGAAAAGTGGGAGTGTTCCCACTTTTCTTCGTCATTATTTGGTGTAAATTCCGAAAGATGCAGAGTTGTCGAGAACGGCATCGTCATTTGCCGTCTTGTGTCTTGAATTCTTGCACTTCTCGTTAAGCTCGCGAAGATATTCTTCCTCGTCTACGGGAATGGAAACCGGAGCACCGCCGCGCCAGCCCGAAAGCTCGATAGCGTTCATCAGCTCAACTCCGTTTATACCTTCCTTGCCGTCGACGAAGAGCTCCTCAAGTCCGAGAAGCGAATTTGCAAAGTTGTTGATTATTCCTGCGTGCTGCTCGTTCTTTCCGTCGGTCTGTACCTCGATAGTCTCCATAGGAGGCTTTTTGAAGCCGCCCTGGCAGGTCTTCGACCACGCGAGACTGTCCTCGCCGAGCTTTTTGAAAGTGAGGCGGTCGTTTTCGCAGGTGAGCATACCGCGTGTGCCCGAAATCTCGAGGCGGTTTGTGCCGGGAGCCTCTCCCGTAGTCGTAATAAATACGCCCGTCGCGCCGTTTTCGTACTCAAGGAAAGCCGTAACCTCGTCCTCGACCTCGACGTCGTGCCATCTTCCGTACTGGCAGAAGCCGCGCACCCTGCTCGGCATTTTTCCTACCACCCAGCTTACAAGGTCGAGCTGATGGGGGCACTGATTTATCAGAACACCGCCGCCCTCTCCTCTCCAGGTAGCTCTCCAGCTTCCGCTGTCGTAGTAGTGTTGAGTGCGGAACCAGTCGGTGATGGTCCAGTTTACTCTCTGGAGATCTCCTATGCCGCCCTCGGCGATAATCTCCCTCATCTTTCTGTAAACGCAGTTTGTGCGCTGGTTAAAAAGAACTGCAAAGGGGGTCTTCGTACGCTCCGCAGCCTCGTTCATCTCGCGTACCTGCTTTGTATATACACCAGCAGGCTTGTCGGTTATAACGCCGATACCTGCCTCGAGCGCCGCAATAGCTATCTCGGGGTGCTGATAGTGAGGCGTCGTGATTATTATAGCGTCGCAAAGACCCGAGGAAATAAGCTCCTTGTAGTCAAGGAAATACTTCACCTCACCCTGCCACTTTTCCTTCATATTCTCTAGTTTGGCAGGATTAGAGTCGCAAAAAGCACTTATGTATCCGTTCTTAATTTTACCCTCTGCGAAAAAGGTGAGCGCGTAGTGCGAGCCCTGATTGCCGATACCGATAATTCCAAATCTTATCTTTTTCATAGCCTTTTATATTCCTTTCAAGTAGTCAATGCTTTTCTTAACCTCTGCGAGCGCATCGGGGAATTTAGGTGCGTTGTCCTGCTCTACGAGGTAGTATTCTACGCCCGAAGCCTTCATTTTGTCAAGTATAGTAGGGAAATTAAGTACTCCGTCGCCCACGGGAGCAAAATCGGGAGCGAAATCTCCGTCCTCTTTTATCACCGTTTTGTAGTCCTTAAGGTGTACGCAGGCGATTCTTCCCGAGAGCTTCTCAATATACTCGAGTATGTCGCCGCCACCGTACTGAATCCAATAGGTGTCAAGGGTAAAGTTGATAAGAGGGGCGTTCTTTATCATATAGTCGATAGCCGTCTCTCCGTTTACCTTCAGAAATTCGTAGTTGTGATGGTGATAGAAGAACTTGAATCCGCGCGCCGCCATTTTCTCAGCCGCACGGCTAAGCGCCTCTACCGCGCCATAGAATTTGTCAGGGTCTGCTATCGTCTCCTTTGCGGGCATACCGAGGCCTATGTTTTTTGTGCCGAATATCTCGTGCTCGTCCATAAGCGCCTCTGTGTCCTCGAGAATTCTGTCCATAGGTGAGTGCGTTAAGCAGATAGGGAGCCCCGCTGCCTCGCTCACCCTCTTTATTCTGTCTGCAATCAGGGGCGCGCCCGAATATTGAAGATAAGAATATCCCATATCCCGAAGCTTTTCGGCTGTGGAAAGGAAATCTTCCTCGGTTTTTATAAGATTTCTGACCGAAAACAGGTTTAATCCGTATTTCATACCTTGATAAATCCTCCGTCACACTCTCGGTATCCGAGCTTTTTGAATATGTCGCGTACAGCACTTACCGCCGCGTCAAAGGCTTCGTCGTTTGAATTAAAGTTGAATTTATGCTTCATCTCGGAGTTGTCGATAGACGCGTATCCGTCGAAGACCGCGAGATGAGGCTCTATCGAGATAACCGCGTCCTCGGGGAGCGATGCCATAAGCTCGTCGAGTCTTCCGTCACCGTATCCTGCTGGCACGAGCTCGCCTGTCGCTTTGATAACGTCCTTAATATGGTAGTATTCCGCGCGCTCGGATAAGGGGAAAAACTCCTCGCCGTCAGCACCCACCTGCACGTAGTTTGCAGGGTCGTAAACCGAACAAAGACCCTTTACCTCATCGAGCAGAAGGGATACTCTCTCGGGCGTGTCACCGTAAATTTCCTTCTCGTTTTCGTGGCAGAGAGTAAGCCTGTATTCCTTGGCGGTTTCTATAAGAAGCCTAAGGCGCGAGATAACCTCTTCTGCTCTTTCGTACGCCTCGAAAAAGCTGAACATACGGATTTTCTTTGCTCCGAAAATGTTTGCAAGAGTGAATATGTGGCGTGCCTCGGCAATAACCTTGTCTATTTCCTCATTGATGTGCGACTTTCCGATAGGAGAGCCTATCGAGAAAACCGATATACCGGCGCCGTCGAGACGCTCCTTATATTTCTTTGCCTCGGTAACGGATATGTCCTTTACGTTCTTTCCGTCAACCGAGCGGAGCTCGAGTGAGGAAATCCCGTTTCGCTTGAGTGCGGCAATCTGTCCGTCGAGCCCACTCGATGCCTCGTCTGCAAATGCGCATAATCTTATCATAGTTCCTCCGGGTAAAAAAGTATCTTGACTTTTCATTCAAGATGTGATATCATAATTATAGCACTTTCTGATACAGAAGTCCTAGGATTTTTGAGTATTTTTTAGGAGAAAATAGCACTATCTTATTATGGAACTTTTCTATTACAGGCACGGTGTCAATCGCACACAGCCCGAAATGACGAGAAAAACAATCGCCTTTTATGAAATTACCGCAGTTTTTGACGGTTGCCTTGAATATCTCGTGGACGGCGACGAATATCCCGTTTCAAAGGGGGATATTATCTTTATAAAGAAGGGAAGCGTGCGTTCGAGGCGTCCTTTTAGCGGAGCGAATTACGTCAGCCTCAATTTTTATGCCGACACCACTCCCGATTTCCCCGTGCTGATACGCGGCGCTGTGAGTGATACCGTGTACTCCCTGCTTTTGGCGATGGACGGAATATTCCGTTATACCCGTAACACCGAGGACGAGCGCTTCTCTCTTCTTCTCGAGTGCCTTGTAAAGCAACTTTCGGCTCAGCTCCGCCACGAAGCCGAGGACCCTCTTGTGAGTAAAATAAAGCTCTATATAAAGGATAATCTTTCGTCTGAACTTAGCCTTAAAAAAATCAGCGCGGCAGTATTCTTTTCGCCTGCACACTGCGAGAAGCTCTTTAAAAAGGAAACGGGAAAATCCATTATAAGCTATCTTCTCGACGAGCGGCTCGAGAGTGCTAAAATGCTTATAAGAGAAGGCTCGCTTTCTCTTACCGATATAGCAGAGGAAACCGGCTTTAGCGACTATAATTATTTTTCAAGAATTTTCAAAAAGCGCGTGGGAATATCGCCGATATCCTATAAGAAAAGCGCCATAGGCTTCAAATGATGTAAATTTTATAACAGTGCCGAAAATTCTGCCTGCAAATCCTGTGGTCCCGGCTTACCCGGAAAAACCGAGGTAAAATAAAATCCAATAAAAAATCCGTCGGAAGCAAGTAGCTCCGACGGATTTTTGCTTTATAGCGGTTATTTTGTGCCGAAAAGTCTGTCGCCCGCGTCGCCAAGACCGGGGAGAATGTAGCCGTGCTCGTTGAGGCATCTGTCGACGGTTGATACGTAGATTTCTACGTCGGGATGCGCCTCTGCAACCTTGGAAATACCCTCGGGTGCTCCGATGATTGCCATAAATTTAATCTTCTTACAGCCGATAGACTTCAAGTCCTGGATAGCATCGCAGGCGCTTCCGCCGGTTGCCAGCATAGGGTCGACGAGAAGTATGAATTTATCCTCAATACCTGCAGGGAGCTTGCAATAATAGGTCTCGGGCATAAGCGTTTCTTCGTTTCTGTACATACCGATATGACCGACCTTTGCAGAGGGGAAGAGCACGTGTACGCCGTTTACCATACCGAGACCTGCGCGCAGAATAGGAACAATGACGATGGAGTCGTCTGCTACGACGGTCTGCTTGCAGGTTTCAAGGGGCGTTTTCACCTCTATTTCCGTCGTGGGAACACCTTCCTTGAGGCTTTCATAGGTCATAAGAGTGGTGATTTCCTCTATGAGCTCTCGGAACTCCTTCATGCTGGTACGCTCGTCACGCAGAATTGCAATCTTATGACGGATGAGCGGATGGTCGAAAACAATAACGTTTTTATAATTCTTCATTTTTATAGGCTCCTTAGGCTTTCTTAAACTTGGTCAAAATTATGTTGATGATAATTCCGAGAATGAGTGCGCAGGCGATAGAGGTGATAACAACCTCACCTATCTTCATAGCCATTCCGCCGATACCGGTGATAAGTATAACAGATACGGTAAAGAGATTTGCGTTGTCTTCAAGGTCGACCTTCTGAATCATCTTCAAGCCGGAAACGGCGATAAATCCGTAAAGCGTGATGCAAACACCGCCCATAACACAGCCGGGGATTGAATCAAGGAAAGCAACGAAGGGGGATATGAAGGAAATCAGAATAGCCATAACGGCCGTCGTAGAGATAGTAGCTACCGATGCGTTACGGGTTATTGCCACGCATCCTACCGACTCACCGTAAGTGGTGTTGGGGCAGCCGCCGAAGAACGCTCCTGCAACAGAGCCTACACCGTCGCCGAGAAGGGTGCGATGGAGACCGGGGTTTTCGAGAAGATCCTCGCCGATGATGCTAGAGAGGTTCTTATGGTCTGCAATATGCTCTGCAAAAACAACGAACGCAACGGGAATATAAGCAACCGCAACGGTCGCAAGATAGCTCCACTCAAAGTCGGCGATTCCCTTGAACGCCTCAACGAAGGCGAAGTCGGGGAGAGCTATGAACGTAGAGAATTTAACTCCGTCCGAGACGAGATTCTTGAAGGGAGCAAAGTCGATTACCTTGAGGGCGTCTGCATCTGCTGCATAGCCGATAACGGTGAAGATAAGAGCTATTGCGTATCCCGAAAGAACTCCGATAATGAAGGGGATAAGCTTGGTCATCTTCTTGCCGTACGTTGAGCAGAGAACGACCACAATGAGGGTCACGATAGCACAGAGAAGGGAAAGCCAGAGGCTTGTGCTCATAATGAACTGTCCGTCCTTGGTCTGAGGACCGTATGAGAAGACGTCTTTAACGGCGGCGCCTGCAAGCGAGAGACCGATAAGCGCAACGGTCGGGCCGATAACGACGGGAGGCATAAGCTTGGAAATCCATTTTACTCCGACGCGCTTAACTATGAGCGCGATGATAACGTAAACCAGACCGGCGAAGATAGCACCGATAAGAAGTCCGAGGTATCCAAGACTCATAGAGGTAGCTCCGGCGAATGCCGCAGACATAGAGCCTATGAATGCGAACGACGAGCCGAGGAATACAGGGCTGCGGAATTTAGTGAATAGCTGGTACACAATCGTGCCGACTCCGGCGCCGAACAGCGCGGCTGAAGCAGACATTCCGTTTCCTACGATAGCAGGAACGGCGATGGTAGCAGCAATGATTGCAAGAAGCTGCTGAATAGCGAAAATGATGAGCTTTGAGAACTTAGGTTTGTCGTGAATGTCGTAGACGAGATTTTTAGACATTTTTCTTCCTCCCATTTTTTAAAAAAGCACCTTTTCTCGGCGCTGATTTATCCTTATTATAGCACACCCGAGTTATAAAAGTCAATTCAAAAGCAGAGGATTTCTTGAATATTATACCGAGTTTATAGGGTAGCCCCGTGTCATTTGCCGTAGCCACTTAATATTTTCTTTCAAATTTATACTTTTGGAGCTTTTGCTCTTGCCTATTTTTTATATTTGGAGTATAATTGATATAAGACCCGAAGGTAGAAATCTTACGAACGGCGGTATTAAAAATGAGCAACCCTCACTCTCCGACAAAGTTTTTGGTGCAGTATAGAGATAACGTAACGACAAAGGCAGGCGAGTTCTCTCTCGAAGCAAACGACTTCTACGAGATTTACACCTACATATACGGCGAGGGACCGTACTTTTATTTCGTTAACGACAGAATATACGCCATAGAGCCGGGAGACGTTTTGCTTTTGCCGCCCGGAGTTATGGTCGGCGGCTGCAAGAAGAAAAAGGCGAGATACACTCGCCTCGTCTGTAAAATCCCGATTTATATGGCGGATTTTATTAAGCAGCTTGACCCTGCGCTTTTCTCCTTCCTCTCTGCCTGCGACGTGGGGGTTATGAAGCTTGAGGGAGCTCTCTACGAGGAATATTTCTCCTACGTCGAGGAGCTGAAGGCGCTTTCGCAAAGGAAGGCGCAGCACACGGATACCCTGATGCTCCCTCTTGTCCTGAAAATGCTGCTTCTGCTGAAGACGGCGCATAACGGAAAGCTTGGGGTGGAAAATCCGCTTCCCTCGGACGAGCTTATAGTGAGAATAATAGATAAAATCAACAAGGAATACTCGAATATATCCTCCGTGGCAGAGCTCGCAGAAAAAATGAATTACAGCAAAAATTATATCTCGCAGTATTTTAAGAGCCGTATGAACCTCGGGCTTCACGACTTTCTTATTATGAAAAAGCTTTCCGTCGCGGCAACAAAGCTCATAACCGGAAAGAGCGTTACGGAGGTCGCCTTCGAGTGCGGATTTGGAAGCACCGCCTACTTTATCAGTATTTTCAAGGCGAGATACGGTACCACTCCCGGAAAATACGCAAGCAAAAACCGTTGATTTTCTATATTTTTCTCTCAATACAGTAGCATATTTATATAAAATCTCTCTGTTTTGTTGTAAAATGGTTATATAAAAACAGTTCGGAGATAGCTATGAAATACGAGCCAATGCATATGCACCTGCATACCTGCCATCAGCCGGGCGGCAGTATGGAAGGGCACATTTATAACGCAGCCCTTCTCGGAATGCGTTACATAAGATTTACCGACCACGATACGAGAACCGGCAAAAATAAAAATCCCGTAGAGGGCTTTGATTTCACTCTCGGCACAGCACAGGTGAAGGATAAGCGCGGCACCTACGGCTTTGAGTCTTTCGGCGAGCCTTCCGTCTCCTTTTCCGAGAGCAGTATGACGGTAAAAGCCTCGTCAGAGGGTGATGAATACGAGAAGGCGGGCGTCTATTTCTTTTCCTCGGGAAAGAAGCATACCGTCTCTCTTATAGCAGAGGTCGCCCTTACTATCGGAATGAAATTCAAGCTCACGGGCGACGCGCACGTCTACCTTGACGTAAGACTTTCCCAGCGCCCACCCGAGCACACCCCGGCACACCTTATATATACTCCCGACGGATACTCGGGCGCTGACGCTCCCCACACCGTTAGGCTTCCGCTTGCCGAAGCGGAAAGCGGAATTTATAAGCTTCCCCTCTCCGACGATGTACGAGAACTTTGGGAGATAGGTGGACTTGACAACGTTTTCGATACTCTGCTCATAACCGCCGAAACGAGAAACGGCGGCACTGCCGAGATTATACTCGACCGCTTTGAGATAAGCGCAAAATACGGCTACGATGACGTTATCGTAAGACAGAGAGCCGTTGCCGACGAGATAGGAAAGAAATACGGCGTAAAGCCCTTCGTTACCACCGAGATAAGCGGAGCAGGGCAGCATAAGAACGTCTTCTCGACCTCTGTGCCGGTTATAAACTACGAGGAGAGCGGATATTCCGTCAGCGCGTGGGATGCCGCCCGTCACGTAAAGGCGCACGGCGGAATTTTTGCATATAACCACCCGTTTGAAAACGATAAATATAAAAAGCTAAAGGACCTCACTCGTGAGGAGGTCGAGCTTGCCGTGGTAAACGAGGCGGCGAGCCTTATATCCACTCGCCTCTACGGTGCTACTCTTATGGAGGTTGGCTTCCCGTTAGGACGCGGCTGCTTCGGTCTTTGTGATTATCTTCGCCTTTGGGATATTATAAGCCTTTCGGGCATATTTATCACAGGCTACGGAGATAGCGATAGCCACTATAACCACCAGAGCTGGTTCGAAGATAATAATTTTGCCACGTGGTTTGCCGTAGACGAAAATATCCCGTTCCCCGTTCCCGAAAAGGAGCTTGAATGGGCGATGAAGGCCGGCAACGCCTATATGGGCGACCCCGTATTCTTGAAGTCGGAAATATCCTTTACCTCAAACGGCGCACCGATGGGCTCTGTCGTTTCTCCCGAAAAGGACGGGGTGAAAATGACCTTCCGTATGAAGGCCCCGATACTCGGCTCCACCGTCAGAGTGGTCGTTGACGGTAAAGAATACTTTACAAAAACCGTCGATTCCGAGGAAGAATACACCCTTGATTTTGAATTCAAGCCCGAGTTTGCCGTAAGCTTTGCAAGAGTCGAGCTCTACAATCCCGACGGCAGATGTATTATGCTTACAAATCCGATATACGTCGTCGACAGAAAGGTATTCCTCGGTGACATTCCCGAAGAAAGACTCGTAAAGGAGAGTGCTCGATGAAAAGAATAATAACAAGACACGGACAGATTGCCTCGAGTGCAGAGTTCGTTGGAAATCACCTTTATCCGAGTGGAGAGAACCCCCTCTCCGAGCTCGGCAGAGAACAGGCAGCCCTGCTTGGCGAAAGATTGAAAGCAGAGGGCTTCAAGGGTAAAATCCTTGCCTCTCCATATATGAGAACCCTTGAAACCGCGAATATAATTGCAGAGATAACGAGACTTTCGGTTATCCCCTTTGCTCCGATTCGCGAGATATTCAAAACCGAGAAGCAGGTAGAAAGATACGAAGGACTTACGCTCGAGAAAATGCGCGAGCTTTATAGCCGCATCGACGAGAGTGCTACCCTTGACTATCCTTGGTGGACTCCCACGGTTGAAAGCTGGGACGAGATAGTAGAGCGCATAAGAGAGGGAATGGCGCTTGCCGAGGAGCTTTACGGAGATGAGGAAATCCTTTTCGTAGGACACGGCGCTTCCACCGCCGCTATGATAACCGAATACGGAATTCCGAAGGGGCTCTATCCCTTCCTCTTTAACTGCGCGATATCCTACGTTGACCCCAAAAATCCCGATATTCACCCCGTCCATTGTGACGCCTCGCATATCCCCTACGAAAAAACGTACAGCAATTATCTGTCCCGAGAGGAGTTTGATAATGAGTATTTTAATACCCCATACGAAGGGGAAATCGAGTTGCCCGAGGGCATCAACAGCATACGCGGTACGAAAATTCTCCATATCGGAGATACCTATTCAAAGCATTATCCCTATTTTAAGAAGCTCATAGCCGAGGTGAAGCCCGATATCATTATCCACACGGGCGACTCTGCAGACGAGGTAAAGGTCGGAAGAATTCCGGGCACGAGATACGAATACCGCGCGAAGGCGAAATTTATTCTCGGCTGCCTTAATGAATCCGATGCCAGAGTTATTATCGTTCCCGGCAACAACGACGTCGAGGAGGATATAAGGGAATTTATCCCTCGCGCCGAGGTATATCCCGAGGACACCGTAATAACCCTCGACGGTGTCGAGTGCAGAATAGGCCATATGGTTATGCATATGACCTTTGATAAAAAATGGTCCTTCTACGGCCACGGCTTTACGGGTGAGTCTTGGGATTACTCAATGAACGAAAGCGGCAAGGAGTGCAGATTCAACGTCTCCTACGGCTCCTTTGTCTGCTCCATCTCCGAGAATAAATTCTATCTTATCAAAACCCCGAAAATCAAAAGATAAAACAAATTAAAAAATCCGACACTGCCTAAAGCAACGTCGGATTTTTTTGTGATACCACTACAAAATCGATCCATACCACAAGTTTTTTCGAAATCGAGCCATGTTTTGAAGTCAGCGGATAGACTTATCCCTTGGCGATGATGGGAGTTGCACCCCACCGCTATCTTCCGTGGCGCAACACAATGCTTGCAAACGAAGCTATGTAATCATCGTACACATTGGTTTGATAGAGTTGTCAGCTTTTTCAGAAAACCAGGAAGAAACGTTTGATCGATGCAATTTTTAAATTTTAGCTCTTGCCAAAATCCGCTTGCTCCGTTGGAGTTCAATATGCCGGATACCCAAATATGTCCTTTTTTATCCCCCGAAAACTGAATATATTGTCTGTTTCCGTACGACTCTTGAATCTTTGCTTCGCCATTCAAAGAGTTATATATGTTTTGCAGTTCATTGCAAAAAGTCGGTATATCTTTTATATCAATGTCCATTGTTGTAGATGCCGAAAATCCCGCACTTGAAACCGAAACAGTTAAAATGGTATTGGACGGATAAGAAATATCCGATTCAAACACTTGAAAATCTAATGACAAACTAAAACTTTCGCTTTCTAATAAAATAGTGTTGTTCATTTTGTGCCCTCCTTTGCTATGTTGAGATTCTTTTTTGCCGTCGTAATAGACTTAACAAGCAAAAATCTTATCGTAGAACATTTGCGGTCAAGTGTTTTATACCGCACTTCATCAATATATTCACTTTTCCAAAGCATTTCAAGCCATTTGCTTGTTTCGTTGGTTTCCTTGAGTGAGATCTCAAGCTTTGCAATAAAGTCGGCACGACCGTGAGAGTATTTGCTTTCGGCAATGTTGGCGCAGATACTTGTTGCGCTTCTTCCAATTTGATTTGAGATCACGTTCTCGTGCTTTGCGCGAAGCTCTTTTGTTAATTGCAGAACATCAACGGATAACTCCATTGAAAGATCACCAAGCTTATCTTCTCTCACGATATCACCACCTATTCGCCTCCATTATATCATACTTCATACTAAAAATCAACTACATTTCAGCGCACCGAGCGAACGGTTACAATTCCGTTTGCGCGAAGCACAACATCGTTGATGCAAAGCATCACATCATTGCGAAGCACATCATTTGCACGCAGTGCAACATCGTTCATTTGTGTCCGCCTGCGGCGGAATGATGTTAGCCTTTGGCTAAATGATGTTGACCTTCGGTCAAATGATGTTGTGCCTTGCGGCACAAATGAAAAAATCCAAGTCTTTCGACTTGGATTTTTTGGCAGGGGCAGAAGGACTTGAACCCACGACCCATGGTTTTGGAGACCAGTACTCTACCAACTGAGCTATACCCCTACATACGGCAGATATTATACCAAAAACAAATGCATTTGTCAAGATGTTTTCAGAAAAAAGTTTAACTTTCGGGGAAATTGTTGTCTCAGCTGAGCCCGAGAAGGCGAATGGCGTTTCCCGAGAGAATCTTTTCTCGCCGTTTTTCGGAGATAGGGGCGTTTTCTATGAATCGAAGCTCGGCCATCGGGTCGGTCCATGGGGTGTCCGTGCCGAATAAAATTTTGTCCTCGTCGTGTTCGGCGAGAATTTTGTAAAGCAGCTCGGTCTCGTCGCCTCTTACCGAGGAAAGCGACGTGTCGAAATAAACCTTCTTTCCGACGAGGTGACGAAGCACCGCCTCGGCGCGCTTCATACCGCCGGTGTGCGCACAAACGAGCTTTAATTTAGGGTGACGCCTAATGACGTCGGCTATCATCTCGGCATCTGCGTGCACGAGGTCCGGCGAAACCGAGTCAAGCCCTGCGTGTATAACCGCAAAGAAATCTCTTTCTTCAAGAATGGAAAATATCTTCTCAAATCTTTCGTCCGAGAGTAAAACTCCCGTGTAGTCGGGGTGCAGCTTCACTCCGCGGATACCTGCCCGAGAGAGAAAGTCGAGCTCGCCTTCCATATTTTCGCTATCGGGGTGCAGAGAGCCAAGAGGGAAGAAGAAGCCGTCCTTTCTCTCCGATAACTCGACTGCAAACGAGTTGACCTTGTGCTCCTGCTTTTTGTTGGTTGCTATGTTGCACACGACAGCTCCGTTTATCCCCGAAGCAAGGAGCAGTCTTTTAGCTCCCTCTGCCGTGCCGTCGGTATGCGCGCTTATCGCAGCCACCTTGGGGGAGGTGTTTTTGGAAAGCGCGTCCATCGCCCTCGGCGCAAGAGTGTCGGGGAAGCAATGGGTGTGAAAATCTATTACCATCACTCTTTATCTATCCTTTCGTAAGCGAGTCTTTCCTCGCCGTTTTTAATATAAACTATTCCTCTGTAAGCGAATCCTGCGCGTGCAAGGCTCTTTTGCATAGGAAGATTATCGCGGTGCGTATCTATTCTCACGCTCCCTGCAATTTTCGCACACTCCGAGAAGCAAAAGTCGGCAATGCCGCGCCCTCTGTGCTTGACCGCTATTCTGTGTATAACTCCGTACGGGGAAGAGCCTTCCCAGCTTCCCTCGTATATTTTCTCGTAGTCGCGCTCGGTGCCGACGTGGAAGTGGAATACTCCAACGACCTCGCCGCCGTCCTCGCAGACGTAGCTCGTTCCGTCTTCTATATCCTTCTCTATATCGTACTCCGATGGATATCCCCCCTCGCGCCACTGTGTCGGATTTCCCGACTCCCTCATATAGCGCTTTGCCTCGCGGTATATTTCGCCGCCGGCAGAGACGTCCTCTCGGGTTGCCTGTCTTATTTTCAAATTACCCACCTCACTTTTAGAAAATTATAGCGCAAAACTCCCGATTTGTCAACCGAGCTCTTGATTTTTACCCTCTGTTATGGTAGAATATATTGTTAGAATGACAAGGAGGGGCGGCGATGAAAAGATTTTCGCGCGTTTACGTAGAAATAACGAATATATGCAACCGCGCTTGCTCCTTTTGTCCCGGTACGGTGCGCGAGGGGAGAAGAATGTCGCGCGAGGAATTTCTGCATATTGCCACAGAGCTTCGCCCCTATACCGATTACCTCTACTTTCATCTGATGGGCGAGCCGCTTACGCACCCCCTCTTGCCCGAGCTTATCGGGCTTGGCACGGAGCTCGGCTTCAAATGTGCCATTACCACTAACGGCACGCTGATAAAAAAACGCTCCGAGGAGCTTCTTTCCTCGGGCGTATATAAGGTTAATATTTCCGTGCACAGCTTCGAGGGAGAGAGCGTAGAGGAGCATCTTTCTTATCTTGAGTCCATCGCGGATTTTGCAAGGGAAGCGAGCGCGCGCGGAATCTTAACCGTCTTAAGACTCTGGAATCAGGGCTCTGACGGTGGCAGAAACGAGAGAACGCTCCGCGAGCTCAAAAGGCTCTTGCCATACGAATGGGTGGACGGAAAGCGCGGCGCAAGAATAAGAGACAAGCTGCACCTCGAATACGGAGAGCGCTTTGAATGGCCTGACGCTTCCTTGCCCGAAGGCGGTGCGTCGGTCTTCTGCTACGGTCTGTCCGACCACTTTGGCATACTCGCAGACGGCAGCGTCGTTCCTTGCTGTCTTGACCGAGAGGGAGAAATAACTCTCGGAAATATATTCACAGACCCGATAGAAAAAATAATCAATTCCGAGCGAGCCGAAAATATACGAGAAGGTTTCAAAAAACGCTGTGCTGTCGAATCACTTTGCCGTAAATGCGGCTACGCCCGTAGATTCTGAAAATTATTCTCCTCGATTTCACTCTTAAGGATAGCTAAAATTTCCTCGTCTACAAGACCCGTGTCGCAGAAAATCGAGATTTTCTCGCCCGAATATACAAGGCTTATGTATTCCGCTATGCGTGCGATACAGTAGGCTATCCGTATATCCCTTCTCACCGTGCCGCGCCCCCCGAATACCGCATCGAGCGAGCACTCACCTCGCCTAGGGGCAACGTCCTCGCAGAGAAGATACACAGTCTGTCGTTCCTCGCTCTCGCTATGCAAAAGAGCAGAGCCGTCTTTTCCTTCCGTCACCCTGATGACCGTTTCGCTTTTGTACCCGTCGTAAGGCGTGCGCACGGTTATAGGAAAGGCGAAAAGGTTTCCGTCGTATTCGCAAGAGAGCTTCAGCCTCTTTATGGTAGCGTGGTCGTCTGCATTCACACCCGTGACACTTGCATACAGATGGTCGGGTGGCGGCGGAGCGAGACCGAATTTTGTCCGAGAAAGCTTTATATCCATAGAAAAACCTCAAAAGTATATAAAAGTTTGCATTTGTTGCATTTTTTGGCGCTTTGCCATAAAACCAATCCCGTTTATATTATATCAAACGGAAATATAAAAGTCAAGGAGGAAAAGCCGAGAATGAAAGCCCTGTCCATTCCAAAAGAAGTTGAATTTATACTTGAGCGTCTTGAAAAGTCGGGACACCGTGCCGACGTCGTCGGCGGCCCCGTAAGAGATTTTCTCCTCGGCAAAACTCCCGATGATTACGATATAACAACGTCTGCGCTCCCGGGAGATGTCAAGAGAATCTTTGCGGATTACCGTACCGTTGACACGGGTATAAAGCACGGCACGGTGACGCTCGTGCTTGGTAAAAATCAGTACGAAATAACCACCTATCGAGTGGACGGAGAATATAAGGACGCTCGCCGTCCCGAAACGGTTTCCTTTACCGATAGCCTTAGCGAGGACCTCTGCCGCCGCGATTTTACCGTGAACGCAATGTGTTACAGTCCTCGACATGGAGTAACCGATTTGCACGGTGGAAAGGCCGACCTTGAGGCTAAAATCATACGCGCCGTCGGCGACCCTGCTATCCGTTTTTCCGAAGATGCACTGAGGATTTTAAGAGCCCTTCGCTTCTCGTCGGTGCTGGACTTTCACATAGAAGAAAAAACAGCCGCCGCAGCATTCGTAAAAAAGGAGCTTCTGACACTCGTCTCGGGCGAGAGAATATATACCGAGTGGAAAAAGCTCGTATCGGGTGTAAACGCCTACTCGGTTATAGATGGCTATCGGGATATCATATCCGTCTTTCTTCCCGAGCTTTCCTCACTCTCTCTTCCCGACAGAGAGCTCTTTTCGAGGGCAGACGGCTTCGTGCGTACGCTCGGTGTTTTCTATCTGACTCTCGGCGAGAGCGCACCTCTTTCGTATTCCGCTGCAATGCGCAGACTTAAAACCGACAGAGATACCGAAATGTCGGGCAAGGAGATTTTATCTTCCGTCGGAAAATACGACCTCTCGAATAGGTGCAGTGTGAGAAGAATGCTGTCTTCTCTTTCGGAAGACCGCGCGAGAGCCCTCGTCCGCCTTGAAATACTCCTCGGCAGAATAGAGGAAGGAAGCGAGAAAATCATCGACGCCGTCCTTTCCTCGGGGATACCGTATAAGCTCTCCGAGCTCTCTATTGGCGGTGACGATTTGCTTCGTCTTGGCGCCACGGGCAGGGAAGTCGGAAGAATTCTTAATTCCTTGCTTTCTCGCGTTATGGACGAGACCCTGACTAACGACAGGGAACACCTTCTTTCCGAGGCACTAAAAGAAATTTCCCGAGTATAATGGTAATATCCGAGCCTCTGCTCGGAAATCGAAATTTCTCGGAGGTGTTTTCGGTAGTACCGATAAGAATTTGCGTTTTAGGCGAGACGCATAATTTGTTTTTTGGAGAAGACGGAGAAATAGAAGCCGCCCAATATTTGCGCTTTGCCGACTCGGGCGCTTTCTTCTCGGTTATATACCCCTCGTCTAGGGCAGACGCCGCTGTGCGTGCCTTTTTGCCCGGCGGTATTCCCAGAAGGAGCTATGCTTCGGCAGCCCTTGCGGCCGCCTACGTTCTTTCGAGATTTCTTCCTCTCGGCAGAGAAATAAGGATTGAAGTTCCGTATGGAATTTTGTGTGCCGCCGCGCCAAACGGTAACGGCGAAATCGGGATTTTGCTACCAAAACGCAAAGTTTTGTGTACAAAAATGCTCGTATATGCCTCGTCACTTCGGCAAACGTGCAGTGTGGTTCATACCGAAAGAGGCGTTGTTCGTGTCTTTGAATGCGATGACGCACGCATATATTCAAGAGAGGCGCTTGCGCGTTTTTCTCTCGGTGACGAGGGGGAAGACGTCTGTGCGGCGGTCGCTACCTCGCGTGTCGGCTCGCGCCTGACTATGCTCTCGCATACCGTCAGTGAGGTGGAGAACGCAGAGCTCTATTCGCTCGTTTGCGCAGCCTCCGTGCTTGCAGGGCGCTCGCCCGAGCTTTTTCCCGTTTCGGCAGAGCTTTCGGGTGTTGTTTTTACTATCACTCTCTACGGCGATGACCTCTTGGTTTACTCGCCACCCTCGTTTTTGATAAAGTTATGAAAGGAAACTGATATGGCGTTTGACGCTTGTATGATGCGGGCGGTGCTCGCGGAGCTTGTAGAAGAATTTTCCGACGGAAAAATAGAAAAGGTGCTTCAGCCCCGTAACGATGAAATAGATTTGATTTTGCATAAGGGACGCGCCTCTCGCCGCCTCGTTTTCAACGTTGGGCCGAACGCTCCCCGTCTTCAGCTCTCGGATAAGCAAAAGGAAAATCCCAAGGCGGCTCCGATGTTCTGTATGCTTCTTCGTAAGCATCTCACAGGTGCGCGCATTTCCTCTGTAACACAGCCTGGCTTTGACAGAATTGCCGTTATTTCGGTTTCGGGATACGACGAGATGGGCTTTGCCGCAGAAAAGAAAATCGTCTGCGAGATAATGGGCAAATACGCAAACCTCATTCTCCTTGACGCAGAGGATAAAATTATCTCTGCTTTGAAAATCGTAGACTTTGCCGCAAGCACCGTAAGACAGGTGCTCCCCGGCCTCAAATATACCTTCCCCGAGCAGCAGAAAAAGCTCTCGCCCCTCGAGATTGACGAACCCCTTTTCCGCGCACGCCTTGCCGATTTTCCCTCCGAGCGCACGGGTGAAAAGTTTATCACATCGACCTATTCGGGTATAGCAACGCAGATAGCGCACGAGCTCGTATACCGCGCCTCGGGCTGCGTAGACACACCCGTGTGTGAAATATCCCCCGACCGTTTCTTTAGTGTGTTTTCCGAGTGGCAGACCCTTCTCCTCTCGGGCTCGTATACGCCCACGGTGGTCTTTGACCCCGACGGAAAGCCGATAGATTATTCCTATATGGATATAACCTATCTTCCTCACAGGGCGAAAAAGCAGACAGAGAGCCTTGCAGAGCTTCTCGACGTCTATTTTGAGGAAAAGGACAGGCTAGAGCATATACGCCAAAGAGCCAAGGACGTCACCACTCTCCTCTCGAACGCCAAGGGCCGTACCGAAAGAAAGCTCGCCCTTCAGCGAGAAGCGCTTATCGAGAGCGAGCACGGCGAGGAATACAAAAGACACGCAGACCTGATAACCGCAAATATCTATCAGCTGAAGCGAGGCGACAGCTCTTTTACCACGGTTGATTACTACGACGAAAATTGTCCCACGGTAGAGATAAAGCTTGACGTGCGCCTCTCTCCCTCGCAGAATGCGCAAAAAATGTACAAGCTCTATAATAAATGTAAGAACGCAAGAGCCGTCCTTACCGAGCAGATAGCACTTTGGGAGGCGGAGCTGGTTTATCTTGACAGCGTTGCCGATTGTCTCTCGCGCGCGGAATGCGAGATGGACGTTATGGAAATACGCGACGAGCTTTACCGTTCGGGATACGCCGCAAAGCTTCGCGGATATAAACCGCCAAAGCAGCTGAAATCTCTGCCTCACCGCTTTGTGACCAGTGGCGGCTTTGAGCTTCTCGTGGGTAAAAATAATATTCAGAACGACACCCTCTCGCATAAAATCGCGGAGAAGCGCGACATCTGGTTTCATACCAAGGATATTCCCGGCTCTCACGCAATACTCGTTACCGAGGGGAAAGAGCCCTCGGAGGTGGATTACTCCGAGGCGGCACACATAGCCGCGAAATTCTCGCACGCCGCGCAGGGCGCAACCGTCGCCGTCGATTACACCCACGTCAAAAACTTGAAAAAGCCCCCTGCCTCAAAGCCGGGCTTTGTCACCTACAAAACTAACTACACAGCCTTCGTCAAGCCTATGACCGACGAGGAGCTTGAAAGGTACAAGGGATAAAATGGTAGATTTAAGAGAGCTTCATAAGCATTTTATAAGACAGCATCTTTCCGAAGGCGAGGTTGCCGTTGATTTCACTATGGGTAACGGCCACGACACCCTCTTTCTCTCGAAAACCGTCGGTGAGACGGGAAGGGTATATGCCTTCGACATTCAAGAGGACGCGCTTATCTCAACCGGAGCGCACCTTAAAGAAAACGGTGCTCCGGAAAATTATACCCTGATATGCGCCTCTCACCACAGAGTAAAGGAATTTGTAAAAGAGCCGATAAAGGCAGGAATGTTTAACCTCGGCTACCTTCCGAGAAGCGGCAGAAAAAGCGTTACCACTATGCGAGAGACCACAATGCCTGCTGTTGAAGCGGCACTAGAATTGCTCCTGCCCAACGGTGCTCTGATAGTAGCCGTCTACCCCGGACATCTCGAGGGTGAACTCGAGGGAGAGATGCTGCGCGAGTATTTTAAAACGCTCTCGCGATTTAAGGTCTGCGCCTCGGAATTTCATATCCTCAACTCGCCCACCTCTCCGTATTTCTTCCTTCTTGAAAAGAGCGATAAGGCATAAATATAGCCGTTATGTAACCTTTGGTGTACATAACGGCTGATTTTTTTGTTGATTTAGGAGAAAAGTCTCGCTGCGTTGTTGTAGAAAAGGTCTTCAACGTCCTTTGCCGTAAGGTCGCGCAGAATTGCCGCCTCACGGACTGCCATCAGGTTCTCCGTGCCTGCGTGCCAGGGTCTCATAGATGTCTTTGATGTGAAGCCTGCTATGTCCCTTCCTGTAATCCAGTAGAAGTTATCACCGAGGGAAATGCACTTGCCGTCTGCCATGCCTACGTTGTAGTCCGATCCCCACATACAGCGAGAAACACCGACCTTTTTGAGTATCTGTACCATAGCAGGCGACTCGCATACACCCGAGAAATCGAACCATACGTTTTCGTAAGGAACGAGCTCGTGAACGGTCTCAATAGCCGTCCATGCCGCAAAGGACCTGCCTGCGTGAGCAAGAATGAGCGTTGCATCGGGGTATTTTTTCGTCAATTCCTTTATCATCTTCATATTGGACGGGTCTGCGAGCGCCTTGTCCTTAACCATATGGAGCGTTATAGACATCTTTCTCTTGTTTGCAACCTCAAACGCCGCCTCGGGAAGATATTCGTCGAGCTCCGAGTTGAAGGTGTCGGGGCGGTCTGCATAAATGTGGTAGCACTTGAAGCCCTTCACCCTCGGGTGAATTATGTGGCTCTCGATAGTCTCTGCGTCCTCGTGCGGCTTTATGAGCACGGCGGCGGGGTTCTTCTCGTATGCGGCGAGCTGTTCTCCAAAGAACTTCAGGTCTGCCGCCTGCCCCTCGGGAGTTTTGAGCTCCTCTGTCGGGGTAGCGAGTGCGTGACATCTTACCTCTCTTTTTCCGAGAAGCGGTGCCATATCCTCGCAGTATTCCTTAAAGCCGAAGTAATCCTTCTTGTAAAAAGGATACAGAGAAATGTGCATATGCGCATCATAGAGCTTCTCGGGCAGAAATGCGTCGAGTTTCTTCGCCGCCTCGAGATCGTATTCGTTGAAAATGTAGTCCATAATAGCTTCTCCAATGTATCACTTGGAATTATTCGGTAGTGTATCCTCGCATCTTAAGCCACGCGGCAAGATTATCCGCCCAGCCACGCAGCCGCTTCATAAATCAATCAATTTCATTATCCTTTTCTCTGTATAGCCCCGTTACCGCAAGATAACCGAGCGCGTGTGAAACGAACAAAACCGCAAATATTCCCACGAGCTTTATGGTTACGTAAGTCAGCTCCGCAGGGCGGAAATTTCCGTAGGCAGACAAGTGGGATATCATCTCGTAAAGCTCAAGCAGAATATAAATTGAGAATTGAAGGAATGCGGCGGCGAAAATTCCCTTCACATAGGGAATGGAGAAATCAAATATGCCCCTTTTCGAGAGCGTTTTTGAAAGAGTGGCGTCCGAGAGCTTCGAAATCTTTTCCTTTTCCTCTTTTGTGAGCGACTCGCGCCGCTTTGGCGGAAGCGCCGAGAGGAGAGTCTTCTTTGTATCTCTGAGAGCGAATACCCTCGAGACAAAAGTGAGAAGCGCCACCAGGAGAATAAAGCGTACTATCTCGAGAAGGCATACGGGAATGGCAATAAGAAGGGAATCCTTCCAATCGTTGCCGTACGAGCCGACGTAGAGATAATAATATGGAAGGTTGTAGATGGTAGGCGGCAGGGCGAGCGGTGCACCGTAAAGGATAGCGCGCCAAAATCCCATCTCCGAGACCGCCGGAAGAAGGAAAGGCGCGGTAACAACCGGTGTTATGAAGCGCAAGGAAAGCTCAAGCGCATAAATCAGATATGCGATAGCCTCGGAGTCGGTCTCGAAAACCAAAAACGCAAAATAGTAGAGGAGAAACTCGAGCATATACGCTACGCAGAACGCCAGCGCCAGGCCCTTTCTCTTTGTTATTTTAGAATTCATATACAATGCCTTTCGACGTGATAAGATAATTTTAGCACAAAAATATATGTAAATCAAGTGCTTTTCGGAAATATGAAATTTTGAATTTTTTGTAAACTTTTCTGAGAGTGCTTGATTTTTCACCGCGCGTATGATATTATAGTAAGGCTGTCCAGAACAGCGAAATATTATATCTCACATAGCGAGTTGAATTCTGCCGGTGCTCGGCGTGCCGAGTCGCAGTATTGTGTCGCTATGGCGGAAAAAACCAAGGAGGAACATAAAATGTTCGAAATCACCATCAAGCAGTTGCTTGAAGCAGGCGTTCACTTCGGTCACCCTACCAAGAAGTGGAACCCGAAGATGGCAGAGTACATCTTCACCCAGAGAAACGGTATTCACATCGTAGACCTTCAGAAGACCGTTAAGAAGTTTGAGGAGGCGTTCAACTACGTTTCCGAGCTCGCACAGGAGGGCGGCACCGTTCTCTTCGTAGGTACCAAGAAGCAGGCAGCTGACACCGTTAAGGAAGAGGCTCAGAGATGCGGAATGTACTACGTAAACGTTCGTTGGCCCGGCGGTATGCTTACCAACTTCAACACCATTCGTAAGTCTATCAGACGTCTCAAGGAGCTTGAGAAGATGCAGGCTGACGGAACCTT
>JAZOMD010000047.1:0-2967 GCA_045653745.1 Eubacteriales bacterium
TACTTCATAGAGCGCGGAAGCGTGGAAGCGACGAAAACCGCAGACCGCACCTATGCAATACGCGAGTTCTTTGCAAGAAATTACGAAAAGAGTATAAGGCTGTACGACCTCGCGCAGGCCCTCGGAATATCCGCAAAGCACGCCGCGCGCCTTGTTGAAAAGGTTACGGGAAACACCTTCTCCGACGAGCTTACAAGGCACAGAATCTCCGCTGCCGAGCAGTATATGAGAGAGGGCACGCATCAGCTGAAGGACATCTCGGAAAGAGTGGGATTTCACTCATATTCAGGCTTTTGGAAGGCGTACAAGAGGTTTTCCACAAAGCAGGCGTTATCATCAAAACCCGAAGAAAAAGACAACTAAAGATTACATATTTTGATATTTCGGCAAAAAAATGCACCCCGTTCCGAGCTTGGAACGGGGTGCTTGAATTTTATTTAGTCTGCGCTGACGGGCTCTGTGGCTCTTGCTCTTTTTTTCTTGTTAAAGAGGAGAACGAGATAGCCTATAAGCATTATCACGGCAAAGAGGATAAGATACCAGACGTTATCCATTTCGTGCTTAAGAATACTTGCGGTAACTATAATTCCGACGCCCACCATCGAGAGTATCGGCAAAACGAAGCGCTTGAAAATTCCGAGGTCCTTTTCTCTTATCATCATTATGACGAAGATGGGAACGTAGAGCGGATAAATGGTGATTATCGGGAGCTCGGAGGAGTCGAAGCCGTACTTATCGAAGCCTGCCCAGCCGAAGAAGCCTGCGCCGACGAGAATGAAGTATCCGAACCAGAGCGCGCAGACGAGGAGAGCAAACGAGCAGGAGTTGTGCGGCATATTGGTCTTCTTATCTATCTGCGAGAAGGTCTCGGGGCTTATACCCTCGTCTCTTACGGAGAGCGAGTAAATACCGCGGCAGCAGCCGAGCATAAGACCGTTAAGAGTTCCGAGGCAGGAAACCACGATAAAAATATGAATTACCGTATAGAACGCACCGCCGAAATACTTGAAGGCAACGCCGGTTCCGTTTGCGGTAATGCTTTCTATACCGCCAAGGCCGAGTATACCGACGTTATAAAGGGTGTAGGCAATAACGATTATCAGAGTACCTATACAAAGCGCTATCGGGAGATTGCGCTTGGAATCCTTGATTTCCGAGTTAATCGCCGTTGCGACTATCCAGCCCTCGTAGGCGAAGATGGTTCCGCATATTGCAGGGAAAAGACCTGTATTTTCGGGAAGGGTTATTCCCTCGAGGTCTACTGCGGCGGTGTTGAAGTTCTGGACGAGGCTGCCGTTTGCAAGACCGATAATCGCACCCACTATTGCGATGAAAACTATGGGAATAAGCTTTACCGCGGTGGAGGAAATCTGGAATCTACCTGCAAGGCGAGGCGTAATTGAGTTTATGAAGTAGGCGAGAATGAGATAAACGAGAGCGAGCGTTATACACTCGGGGCTGTTCATCGCACTGTTGAGCCCACCGTCCAAAGCAATAAGAGGACCGTCGATATAGCCTATCGCAACTAGGGTATATCTTGCAGATACCCAGGCAAGCACAGAGGTCATAGCAGGATAGTAGATAACCGACATAAACCAGCCGACAAGGTATGCGTAGGTTTTACCGCAGGTTACCTCTGCGTAGTCGACCGCGCCGTTCACCTTCTCCTACTTCGTTGCCATAACGGCAAAGGTCGTGGCGATAACCACCATTATAAGACCCGAGATAAGCCTGGCAAGAACGCTGTAAAGTGCGTTTCCTGCAGCGGCGGCGAACACGTCCTTCGCCTTGAAGAATATTCCCGAGCCGATGACTATTCCGACGACCATACATATCGCCGTAAAGAGTCCGTATTTTTTCTTTAAAGTCTCCATAAATTCTCCTGTTTTTGTTGTTTCCTCTCTTATTTTACCATATTTTCTTTAAAAAACAATCGTTTTTGCAAAAAAAGTTGATTTTCGCGAAGAAATATAAACGTTGCACTGTTACGGAGCGCGTAGTTTGTCTATCATTAGTAAGGCGTACACGCGCACGGCAGGTACAAAAGATATATAAAATGCACTATTTTATACTCGCGTGGGCTCTTTAGTTGTGATTTTTTTCACAAATTTCATTTTTTTTGAAAAAACTATGGAATTTATAGAAAATATATGTTATAATAATGGTTGCGATAGCCGTCGTTTTATGAAAATCGGCGCTTTCGGTTTTAAATTTGCTATAAAAAATATTATATTTATGGAGGACAATCAAAATGGCAAAAAAGTATTGCTATCTCTTCTCCGAGGGTAACGCATCTATGCGTGAGATTCTCGGCGGTAAGGGAGCTAACCTCGCAGAGATGACCAACATCGGTCTTCCCGTGCCTCAGGGCTTCACTATTTCTACCGAGGCCTGCACTCAGTACTACGAGGACGGCAGACAGATCAACGACGAGATCATGGCAGAGATCATGGAGTACATCGTAAAGATGGAGGGTGTTACCGGCAAGAAGTTCGGTGACCTCGAGAATCCTCTTCTCGTTTCCGTTCGTTCCGGTGCTCGCGCTTCGATGCCCGGTATGATGGATACCATTCTTAACCTCGGTCTTAACGAGGAAGTTGTTGAGGTTATGGCTAAGAAGTCCGGCAACGCTCGTTGGGCTTACGACTGCTACAGAAGATTTATCCAGATGTACTCCGACGTCGTTATGGAAGTCGGCAAGAAGTACTTCGAGGAGCTTATCGACAAGATGAAGGAGGAGAAGGGTGTTAAGCTTGACGTAGAGCTTACCGCTGACGACCTCAAGGAGCTCGCTAACCAGTTCAAGGCTGAGTACAAGGCTAAGATCGGTGCTGACTTCCCCTCTGATCCCAAGGAGCAGCTTATCGGCGCAGTTAAGGCCGTATTCCGTTCTTGGGACAACCCCCGTGCAAACGTTTACAGACGTGACAACGACATTCCCTACTCTTGGGGTACTGCAGTAAACGT
>JAZOMD010000048.1:0-3307 GCA_045653745.1 Eubacteriales bacterium
GACATTGCAAAGGATATAAAGGCAAAGTTCCCCGACGGCACCGTGGGAGTAATCTTCCCCATTCTCAGCCGTAACCGTTTTTCCGTTTGTCTTAAAGGTATCGCAAGAGGCGCAAAGAAGGTCGTTCTTATGCTCTCTTACCCCTCCGACGAGGTAGGAAACCATCTCGTCAGCCTCGATATGCTCGATGAGAAGGGGATAAATCCTTACAGCGACGTGCTCGATCTTGCAAAGTACCGCGAGCTTTTCGGCTACGGTAAGCACAGATTTACCGGCGTTGATTACGTTGAATATTACGAGACCCTCATCAAGGAAGAGGGCGCAGAGTGCGAGGTTGTGTTTGCTAACGACCCCCGTGCGGTGCTTAAGTACACCGACTGCGTTCTTAACTGCGATATTCATACCCGTGCACGCACCAAGCGCCTTCTTCAGGCGGCAGGTGCCAAGACCGTTTTCGGCCTTGACGAGATTCTCAACGCACCCGTTGACGGCAGCGGCTACAACGAGGATTACGGTCTGCTCGGCTCCAACAAGGCTACCGACGAGCAGGTAAAGCTCTTCCCCCGTGACTGTCAGAAGCTCGTGCTTGATATTCAGGCGCGCATCTTCGAGAAGACCGGCAAGAGAGTTGAGGTTATGGTCTACGGTGACGGAGCGTTCAAGGACCCCATCGGAAAGATATGGGAGCTTGCAGACCCCGTCGTTTCCCCTGCATACACCTCGGGTCTTGAGGGAACTCCCAGCGAGCTCAAGCTCAAGTATCTTGCGGATAACGACTTTGCTTCCCTCTCGGGCGACGAGCTGAAGGCGGCTATAAAGACCAAGATTCAGGAAAAGGATTCCAACCTCGTTGGTCAGATGATTTCCGAGGGAACCACCCCGAGACGTCTTACCGACCTTATAGGCTCGCTCTGCGACCTTACCTCGGGCTCGGGCGACAAGGGCACTCCCATCGTTTATATTCAGGGATATTTCGACAATTACACTACCGAATAATTTGTCAAAAAAGGCGAGCACGCGACCTATATGGCGCGTGCTCGCCCTTATATTTTATTAAAATCTTGACAATTCTGAAAAAAGTTGTATAATATTATTAAAAGAAAGGGGGCACTCTACCCGTTATGAAAATTATTATAGTAGGCTGCGGCAAGGTAGGCGAGACTCTGGCAAGAGAGCTCAACGAAACAGGTAACAGCATTGTCGTGGTTGACTCAAATCCCGTTAAGGTTAAGAATATTGCGAACAGATACGACCTTATGGGCGTCATAGGAAACGGCGCTACGAGGGCTACTCAGAAGGAAGCGGGCGTTGACACGGCGGACCTGCTTATTGCGGTCACGGGCTCGGACGAATTAAACCTGCTTTGCTGCGTTATGGCTAAGAAGGCAGGCAACTGTCAGACGATAGCGAGGGTAACTCACCCCGAATACGCCTCAGACGCACCCTATCTTAAGGAAGAGCTCGGGCTCGCTATGGTAATAAACCCCGAGTTTGCGGCAGCGAGAGAGATTTCCAGAGTTCTGAGCTTCCCCACCGCAACGAAAATTGAAATATTCTCAAAGGGAAGACTCGAGATTTTGAAATTCAAGCTTCCCGAGGACTCTCCCCTTGTGGGAATGAGCGTCAAGGACGCATCGGCAAAATTCAAGTCGGGAGTTCTTTTCTGCGCGGTCGAGCGCGAGGACGAGGAAGATGCTTTTATCCCCAACGGAGACCTCGTTTTCAGAGAGCGCGACCTTATTTCGATAGCCTCCGAGCCGAAGGCGGCACTCGATTTCTTCAAGAAAATAAAGTATAAGCACCAGCCTGTCAAAAACGCTATTATCGTCGGAGGAAAAACCACGACGCATTATCTGCTCGACCTTCTTTCCCGTACGGGAATTTCGGTTAAGGTTATAGACAAGAGCCCCGAGCTGTGCGAGGAGCTGGCGACGCAGTTTGACGGCGCGGTGGTTATAAACGCCGACCCCTCCGACGAGGACCTGCTTCGTGCAGAGGGTATGGCTACGGCAGACGCCTTCGTCACACTGACGGGTCTTGACGAGGAGAACATCATTCTCTCGCTCCTTGCAAAGAAGGCAGGAGCCGGCAAGATAGTCACGCAGATTAACCGTGCGGAATACGCAGAGGTCGTCAAGGGGCTTGAGCTCGACTCGATAGTCTATCCGAAGAACATAACGGCGGATATGATTTTGCGCTTCGTGCGAGCGAGAAAGAACAAGCGCGGCAGCACGATGAAAAACCTTTACAGCCTTTCAAAGGGCAAGATAGAGGCAGCGGAGTTCGAGATTTCGGAATCCTCTCCGATAATAGGCATACCTCTCTCGAGGTTCGAGCTGCGCCCCGGCGTGCTTATCGCGGCTGTAATGCGCGGAAAGAACACTATAATTCCAAGAGGAGATACGGTCATAGAGCGCGGAGATTCCGTGGTAATAGTCACGAAGGCTCTTGCCATAACCGACGTTGCGGATATTCTTATATAATCCTTGTGACCTTTTTCAAAAATGAATTATTCTATGATAAAACACACCCTCGGCTGGCTGCTTCTGTTTGAGACGGCATTCTTTGCCGTGCCTCTGATAACGGCTATCGCCTACAAAGAGAGCGCGTTCTTCGGATTTCTCTCGGCTATGGCGATAACCGCCGCCCTCGGAGCGCTTCTCGTATATAAGAAGCCGAAGGATACGGCAATCTATGCAAGAGACGGCTTCGTTATCGTTGCGCTCTCGTGGATGGTAATGAGTATCTTCGGTGCTCTGCCCTTCATCTTCACGGGCGCTACGACGAGCCCTATCGACGCACTCTTTGAGACCGTTTCGGGCTTTACCACTACGGGTGCGTCCATATTTACCGAGGTAGAGTCGCTTCCCCGTTCTGTCCTTATGTGGCGCAGCTTCACAAACTGGATAGGCGGTATGGGAGTTCTCGTATTCATTATGGCCTTTCTGCCTCTTAGCGGCGGTCACAATATGCACCTTATGCGTGCCGAGTCGCCCGGACCCGAGGTATCGAAGCTCGTGCCGAGAGTAAAGAGCACGGCGAAGATACTTTATATAATCTATTTTGCTCTGACGGCAATTCTGTTTTTGGTGCTCGTGCTTGCCGATATGCCTGTATTTGACGCGATAAACACCGCCTTTTCGACAGCAGGCACGGGAGGCTTCGGCTTCAAGAACGACAGCTTTCTCTCTGCCGCACCCATACAGCAGGTAATAGTCACCGTCTTCCTTTTGATTTTCTCGGTAAACTTCAACTCCTACTATCTCGTTCTGAAGCTGAAGTTCAAGGACGCCTTCAACTCCGAGGT
>JAZOMD010000049.1:0-3810 GCA_045653745.1 Eubacteriales bacterium
AAAATTATTTCGCATACTCCACAGTACGGGATTCGCGGATGACAGATACCTTTATCTGACCGGGATAGTCAAGCTCGTCCTCAATCTTCTTGGCAATGTCTCTTGCAAGAAGCTTCATCTTGTCGTCGCTTACCATCTCGGGCTTGACCATAATTCTTACCTCACGGCCTGCCTGAATAGCGAAGGTCTTCTCAACACCGGTAAAGTCGCCGGCAACCTCCTCGAGCTTCTGAAGACGCTTGATGTAATTCTCAACGTCCTCGCGGCGCGCACCGGGTCTTGCAGCGCTGATAGCGTCTGCCGCCTGAATAATGAAATCAAGCGCGGTGGTGGGCTCGATATCGTTGTGGTGAGCCTCTATGGCGTGGATAATCTCCTTGCTCTCACGGTACTTGGTAGCAATCTCAACGCCGAGAGCAACGTGCGAGCCGTCAACCTCTGCGGTTATAGCCTTACCTATGTCGTGAAGAAGTCCTGCGCGGCGCGCTACGGTAGCGTCAACGCCCATCTCCTCGGCAATAACGCCTGCAAGCATAGAAACCTCTATGGAGTGGCGAAGCGCGTTCTGACCGTAAGAGGTACGGTACTTCATCTTTCCGAGAAGCTTTATAAGCTCGGGGTGCAGACCGTGAACACCCGTCTCAAATATAGCCTTCTCTCCTGCCTGCTTTATAGCAACGTCGACGTCGCGGCGAGCCTTCTCTACCATCTCCTCGATTCTCGCAGGGTGGATTCTGCCGTCGCTGATGAGCTTCTCAAGAGCGAGACGTGCAATCTCTCGTCTGACGGGGTCGAATCCCGATACGGTGATAACGTCGGGAGTATCGTCGATTATAAGCTCAACGCCCGTAAGATTCTCAATAGTGCGTATGTTTCTGCCCTCGCGGCCGATAATTCTTCCCTTCATTTCGTCACCGGGAATCTGAACGACCGATATGGCAATCTCGCTGACGTGGTCGGAAGCGAAGCGCTGAATAGCGAGCGAAAGAATATCTCTTGCGCGTGCGTCTGCCTCGTCCTTGAACTTCTCCTCGTACTCGGCAATCTTCATAGCCGTCTCGTGCTCCATCTCGCTGTCAAGACGCGAAACGAGCTCCGCCTTTGCTTCCTCTTTGGAAAGACCTGCAATCTTCTCGAGCATAGCTATCTGTCCCTCAAGAGTCTTGCTAATCTCCTCCTTAATCTTCTCTGCCTCCGCAGTCTTCTCCGCTAAGCGCGCCTCCTTCTTCTCAAAGCCCTCGAGCTTTGCATCAAGAGTCTCCTCCTTCTGCGCTACTCTGCGCTCGAGTCTGGAAACCTCCTTACGGCGCTCCTTGATATCGAAATCGGCTTCCTTTTTAAGCTGGAAGATTTCTTCCTTTGCCGAAATAATCGACTCCTTTTTAGCACTCTCCGCACCCTTTATTGCATCTTCGAGAATTTTTCTCGCCTGCTCCTTAGCACTGCCGAGCTTCTTCTCGCCGCCCTTGATACGGATTATCAAGCCTGCCACGACGCCGACAACAGCGGCTGCCGCGATAAGACAAATCGCAAGAATAGGATTCATTTTACACCTCCTTTGATTACTTTCTCTGTAATCTATCGAATATTTTTTAAAATTTTTAAGGTATGGCGCACCCACACGGTCGTCTTTGTAAGTGGGCAAAACCATACATATAATATTATATAATACTTTCTTTCTAAAGTCAAGTACATTTTCTATATTTCCATTTTGCTTAGCCATATGTGTTTATCGGAAATTAGCACTTGCTCACCCGAATGCGCGAATATTAACAAAAAGTTCATAAAATTCGACGATAAAAGTATTGACTTGGTGAGAAAAATAGAGTATATTATATATGCAAGTCTTAGCACTCTCGTACATCAAGTGCTAAAATTCAAGGAAAGAGGTGACGTACTTGGACGACTCGCGACTCACACCGCGAAAGATGCAAATACTGAAGGCAATAGTCGACGCACATATAAACAACGGTGAGCCCGTCGGCTCAAAGTACCTCTCGCAGGACGTGCGCATATCCTGCTCCCCCGCTACGATAAGAAACGAGATGGCGGAGCTCGAGGAGATGGGCTATCTCACACAGCCTCATACCTCTGCAGGCAGAGTGCCCTCCGAGCTTGGATACCGCTACTACGTCGACGCTCTTGTGCGCCAGTATAACAACACGCGCTCGGAGATAGACGAGATAAACGAGATGCTTCGCTACAAGCTGACCGAGATGGACCAGCTACTCTCCGCGGTATCGCGCATGGCGGCGTCCTTCTCCGACTACACCGGCATAGCCTTCAAGTCGGGACTCGGCAAGGTGAGAATTGTTCAGTTCAAGAGCGTTCTTCTCTCACAGAACGACTTCCTTCTCGTTATGACCTTTGAGGGAGACATCGTGAAGACGAAGACCATTCACCTTCCCTTCGCGCTCAGCGAGGACACTCTGCGCCGCTTCACCGACGCTGCCAATATGTACCTTGTAAACCTCACGAGTGACGCTATAACGATGCCTATCATCGTGCGCCTCGAGGCGCTTATGGGGTCGGCAGGCGCTATGGTGCACCCTGCGGTGAAGATTATCTACGAGACGATGAGCGAGCTCGATACGGCTGACGTAAAGCTCGAGGGAATCACGAAGCTTCTTCAGTACCCCGAGTATTCCGACGTATCCGACTTCAGAAACCTTCTCGGAGTGCTTGAGGAAAAGGATAAGCTGCTCGACGTTATCTCCTCGCACACCACGGGAGACAACGATATCCACGTTTATATAGGCACCGAGAACGAGGGGGACGGAATGAAGAACACGACCCTCATATTCAAAAACTTAAACGTCGGCGGAAAGCAGCTTGCCGTCGGAGTTATAGGACCGAAGCGAATGAACTACTCGAAGGTTATCGAGATGCTCAACGGTCTTGCAAACGGAATTGACCGAATGTTCGGTGAGGAAGCGGCACTGCCGCCCGGAAGAGAGGATTAAGAATGGACGAAAATATGACGGCGAACGCCGAGGCGGCAGAAAAGGAAGCCGCACCCGAAAAGGAAACGAAAAAGGACAAGAAAAAGAAGGAAGCAGAGCTTCTTTCCGAGATAGAGGCGCTGAAGGCAGAGCTTGCCGAAAAGGACGATAAGTATCTCCGCATGGCGGCAGAGTACGATAACTTCAGACGCCGCTCCAGAGAGGAAAAGGACGCGCTCTACACCACCGCTACCGCAGACACCGTGAAGGAGCTGCTCGGCATTATCGACAACCTCGACCGCGCGGCAATGTACGACGACGGCGAGAAGGTCAAGGAAGGTCTTGTTATGACTCTTGGCTCGGTTGACTCGGTTTTCGCGAAGCTTGGCGTTGAATCCTTCGGCAAGGTCGGCGAGACCTTCGACCCCAATATCCACAACGCAGTTTTCCACGTAGAGGACGACGAGCACGGCGAGGGCGAGATAGTTGAGGTATTCCAGAAGGGATACAAAAAAGGCAATCACATCATCAGATTTGCCATGGTTAAAACCGCAAATAAACACGAATTTGCAGATAACACTTTACAAAAAATAAAAAACACCCAATATAAAGGAGAAAATTACAATGGGAAAGATTATAGGCATTGACCTCGGCACAACCAACTCCTGTGTCGCAGTATTTGAGGGCGGAGAGCCCATAGTTATCACCAACCCCGAGGGCGCGAGAACCACGCCTTCCGTAGTTGCATTCACTAAGACGGGCGAGAGACTCGTCGGTCAGGTTGCAAAGCGTCAGGCAGTTACCAACCCCGACAAGACCGTCAGCTCCATCAAGAGAGATATGGGTACCGACACCAAGGTTTCCATCG
>JAZOMD010000050.1:0-11004 GCA_045653745.1 Eubacteriales bacterium
CGCCTCTTTCATATCGTCGGGTGGAGTGAGCGAGAAAACTACGGTGTGGTGAAAAAAGGGAATCTCAAGCTCCGAGGCGATGTCTACGTACCGCTTCGTCATCTCGACCTTCTCCGAATACTCACCGAGAGAAAAATCAACGCCTACGGAAAGGCAAGGCAAAGCAAGCCCGAGCGCCCTCGCACGGCGGCCTATCTCTTTTGCCGAATTCATATCCGGGGTGCGGAGCTCGTCACAGAAATTAAGCAGCTCAAGTCCTCTTGCACCGCGTGAGGCGGAATATTCAAGCATCTCAAAGGCAGAGAACCGCCCCTTGAAAACAGATGAATAAAAACAAACCTTTTCTCTGATAAAATCCTTCATCTCGCGCTCCTTTTATGGAATTTGACAACAATACTTGTCATTCTTGGACGTTTTTCAAATTATATAAGGCAGGAAGCGGCTCGCGCTTGCTTGTGCACTCTGCGGCAAAAAAGGCTAGCCGTTATCGCCGACGCACCGACGCCGTTATTATCTGCCTCTTATATAATATCATTTTCCACGCCTTTTTTTAAGTCATTTTCTTGCTGTATATTTGCACTATCGTGCGCAAATTATAAATCCCACGGCAAAAAGAGTCGGCGAAGACCCGAAGGTCTCCGCCGAAAACAGGCTAATTCAAAGCGATATTTTACGCCCTGCGTATTGCCTTAAACAGTCTTTACGAAAGCGAACTGAATAACGGTGAACGCAAGGTAAATGAAGAGCAGCGAGAAGCCCTGCCAGCGCGAGAGCTTTCCGCGGATAATTGCAGGAAGGGTCATTATTCCCATCACGGCAAGCATTACGGGTATGTCGAGAACGAGAGAGGAATTGAAGCCGAAAAGGTAGGACTTCTCGGGAATGGGGAACGGGCTGAGAGTTACGGCAACGCCCGAAACGAGCACGAGGTTGAAAATATTAGCACCGATAATATTACCAAGCGAAAGCGAGCCGTGACCCTTCATAAGTGCGGTTATGGCGGTTACAAGCTCGGGAAGCGACGTTCCGAGAGCTACGACGGTGATTCCTATTACAGATTCGGGAAGGCCGAGCACGGTTGCAATAGTGGTTGCGCTTTCTACGAGCAGGTGTGCACCGACAGCGATTACGCCTGCACCGCCGACAAGAACGAAAATATCCTTAAAAAGGCTGCCACTGTCCTCGGGCATCTCGCACTCGAGCTTCTCTTCCTCGGGCGCTGTGTCTTCCTTGCCCCTTAGCATATTCACAACGGTGATTACCATATAAGTAACGAACGCCGCAAGAAGCAGAATTCCCGTCCATCTTGCAAACTCGCCGAACGCGTAAGCACAGACGGCATAGAAAAGAGCCGCACCGAAGAAGAAGCAAACGGGGAAAATAAGCGTCCTTCTGTCAGCCTTTGCCGGCTTTATCGAAAGGGTGACCGCGGCAATCAAAGCCGTGTTGCAGATAATAGAGCCTATGGCGTTTCCGTAAGCAATCTCGCCTGCACCGCCTGCCGCGTCCATCGCGGACGTCATTACCTCGGGCAGAGTCGTTCCTATCGAAACGACGGTAGCGCCTATCAGAAGCTCGGGGAGCTTAAAGCGCTTTGCAATTCCGGACGCCGCGTCCACGAACCAGTCACCGCCCTTTATAAGCAGAATGAGTCCGAACGCGAACAAAAACACGTAATCTGGGATAAAATCAAACATTTCGAGAGTTCCTTTCTGACAAAAAAATGATGTTATAAATATTTCAAAACCTATAAAAATGAGTATCGCGCCGCCGAAAACCGAGGATTTTCCTGCAAGAGCCGTGCCGAAGCGACGACCGAGAAGAACTCCGAGGTAGCAGGCAACAAAGGTGACAACGGCTATAACGAGAACCGCAACGAGCGCCCGGGTGAGCGTATGCTCCGCGATGGTAAACCCAACCGAAAGCGCATCTATCGAGGTAGCGACGCCCTGCACGAGAAGTGCCGCGAAGGTGAGCTCCTTTTTACGGAATTCGCACGCCTCGCCATCTTTGCAGTTGCAGCGCATCTCCTCTATTCCGTCAAAAAGCATCTTTCCGCCGATAAAGGAAAGAAGTGCTAATGCTATCCAGGGGATAACTACGGATATTTCCGAGAATATCTCAACCATCGTATGCACGCACACCCAGCCGAAAAACGGCATCGCACCCTGAAAAAGTCCGAAGGTGGCTGCAATCATAACGATTTTTCTTCTGCGCATAGAGGGCTCTCCGAGTCCGTCGGCAAGCGAGACCGAAAAGGCGTCCATCGCAAGCCCGAGACCTAAAAGAGTGCTCTCGAGAAAAAAGAGAAAAGTGAACATAAAACCACCAAAATGGCGAAAAAAAGCGAGACCAAATGCACAGCGACCAAAAAAAGTGCGTACATAAGTCTCGTAATTTAAACCAAGCCAGACCGCAACGCGGTCAGTATGTTGACCGGGTACACCAAAGGTGCTTACTACTCCCTTACGGCTATACATTATAACATAAGAAATACCGTTTGTCAAGACAAATTCAAATTTACCTAAAGTGAAAGCGGCAAGCCGAAGCCTGCCGCCGTAAAACATCAAGAGAGAAATACTGATGCTACATAAGAATTTTAATGAATTGACGGCAAGCCGTCATGAATTGAAACTCCATTTCATAATTTATCGCGCTTAGCGCTCCATGATTTGAATTGCAACCCTCAATGCACGTCAGTGCAATTCATGGCGAAGCCAATTCATGAGCACTTGTGCTCAATTCATGCAAGCGCAAGGTTGCAATTCATTGCATGCTCACTGAATGAGCATGCAATCGCCGAAGGAGAAAAAGCGATACCTCTCCCTTACTGCCGTTTCGTAAGCGCGCATAACGTTTTCTTTGCCGGCGAGGGCGCTGACAAGCATTATGAGGGTACTTTCGGGCAGGTGGAAGTTGGTTATGAGGGCATCGGTTGCTTTAAATTTATATCCGGGGTATATGAAAATACCTGTCTCGCCCTTTATGGGGTGGACGGTGCCTTCACTGTCCGAGGCACTCTCGAGAACGCGGCAGGCGGTGGTGCCGACGGCTATTATCCTGCCCCCAGCCTTACGGCGGCGATTTATCTCGGCGGCAACCTCGTCGGAGAGATAAAAATGCTCCGAGTGCATAACGTGGCTCTCGAGCTTATCCACCTTGACCGGACGGAAGGTGCCAAGACCTACGTGCAGAGTCACCTCGCCGTAGCCCACTCCCTTTGCTCTTATTCTATCGAGCAGCGCATCGGTAAAATGCAGGCCCGCGGTAGGCGCGGCGGCAGAGCCCTCGTCCTTTGCGTAGACGGTCTGATAATCCTCGCGGCGCTCGAGCTTCTTCGTTATGTAGGGCGGCAGGGGCATATTTCCCACCTCGTCGAGCACCTCGTATATACTCTTATATTTTTCCGTGTCGTACTCAAAGCGCACCGTGCGATTTCCCTCGTCCACAATGTCCGTAACGCACGCGCGGAGAATTCCGCCGCCGAAGGAGAAGGACGCGCCAACCTTAGCGCGCTTTCCGGGGCGCACGAGAGTTTCCCACTCGCCCGAGTCGAGAACGCGAAGAAGGAGTAGCTCCATATCAGCGCCCGTCTTGTCCGTCACGCCGAGAAGGCGCGCAGGAATAACCTTCGACGAATTGACGACCAGCATATCCTCGGGACGAAGATAGTCTATGATATCGCGGAAAATTCTATGCGACACCTCGCCCGACTCGCGACCAAGCACCATAAGTCGGCAACCGTCTCTTTCCTCGCTCGGAGATTGCGCAATAAGCTCCTCGGGCAGGTCGTAATAAAAATCACTCGTCGAAAGCGAGCTCGGAGTGCGCTCGTTTATAATAGTTTTTTCTATAAGCTCCATTAACACCTCGCACGGCATAGCCGTAAGATTCATAAAATAATACTACTATATTATACACTAATACCTACTCCATTTCAAGCATTAAGGGTAAATTATATGAAAAAGAAAATAATATTCCGCGGCACGGCAACCGCCCTTGTCACTCCGTTTCGCTCGGGCGAGGTGGATTTTGAGGCTCTCGCGCGGATAATAGAAGACCAGATTGCAGGCGGCACCGACGCTCTCGTCGTCGGCGGTACGACGGGAGAGGCGCCAACCCTCACGGACGGGGAGCGTTACTCTATATTCTCCTTTGCTAAGGAGAGGGTCGGTGGCAGAGTTCCCCTCGTCTTCGGCACGGGGACTAACGACACGAGCCTTGCCACAAGGCACACAAAGGAAGCCGAGCGCATCGGCTGCGACGGAGTTCTCCTCGTCACCCCCTATTACAACAAAGGTACAGAAGAAGGCATTTTCCGCCATTACCTGACAGTCTCGGACGCGACAAGTCTACCTATTATACTTTATAACGTGCCTGCTCGCACGGGAGTAAATCTCGGCTTTTCGCTGCTCGAACGTCTATCCCGTGTAGAGAATATCGTAGCTATAAAGGAAGCCTCGGACTCTACCGACCGCCTCGTGCGCCTCGCAGGCTTCGGTGACGAGCTTGCTCTGTACGCAGGCTGCGACACGCAGATATACCCCTGCCTTTCGCTCGGCGGACTCGGCGTTATCTCGGCTGTGTCAAACGCCCTGCCAAAAGAAACCTCAGCGATAACTCGCGCATACAGTGACGGAAGGCTCGCGGATAGCCTCTCGGCTCAGCTGCGTATTCTCCCTGCCGCGCGCTCTCTTTTCCTCGAAACCAACCCCGCGCCCCTCAAATACGCGCTCTCGCTCCTCGGTCTATCCTCTCCCGAGGTAAGGCTCCCTCTCGCAGAGGTAAGAGAGTCGACAAAAAGGGAGATAGAAAAGGCGCTCGGAGATCTCGGAAAAATTTAGCCGTTCGCGAGGCGGCGGTGTAACGATGGCTCCCCACAAAAGAATTTAATCAATAAAGAGAAAAGCCCCTTCTTCGGAAGGGGCGTTTTTACTGCACAAAAGTAAAGCGCGGCTTACAAAACCGCGCTTGCTGTGGTTTATCAAGATGCTTTACACCGTATAGCCGATACGGCTATCTTTTAGGTGTACTTATACCGCTTTCTCATAAGGTAGAGGAAGGTTACGGTGACGATAAGGGTTGCGGCGTCTGCCGCTACGGTCGAAACCCACACTCCGTCGAGCCCGAAAAGATACGGAAGCACCGACACTGCGACGCACTGGAAGACTATGGTACGCAAAAACGAGAGAACCGCGGAAAGAAGGCCGTTATTGAGGGCGGTGAAGAATGCCGAGCCGAAGATATTGAAGCCTGCGAAAAGGTAGCAGAGGGCGTATATCATAAAGCCGCGCGCCGTCATTTCACAGAGCTCGGGGTTATAGCCGACGAACATATAGGAAAGAGGTCTTGAGAGTCCGACGGCGAGGGCGGTCATCGTAAAGCCCGACACGCCCACTATAACGAGGCTCTTTCTGAAAAGGTTCTTTAATTCATCTGTATTTCCTGCACCGTAGTGGTAAGAAACTATGGGCGAGGAGCCGATAACGAAGCCTAAGAATATTGCAACGAAGATAAAGGCAACGTACATTATAGCGCCGTATGCGGCTATACCTGCCTGCCCTGCTATACGCATAAGCTGTGCGTTATAGAGGATAGTTACCACGGAAGAAGCAATATTGCTAAGGAGCTCCGAGGAGCCGTTAAAGCAGGTTTTAAGAAGGCAGGCACCGTAGAAACGGGTTCCGCCAAGGCGCAGAGTGCCCGTGCTTTTTTTAGAGGAAAAGTAGATAAGAGGAACGACGCCGCCTATAAACTGCGAGAGTGCGGTTGCCGCCGCCGCGCCGCTGAGACCGAGGTCTAAAATCCAGACGAAAAGTGCATCGAGAACCATATTGGTAACGCCTGCGCCGACGGTTACGAGCAGACCGAGCTTCGGCTTCTCTGCGGTGATACAAAAGCTCTGGAAAAGGTTCTGGAGCATAAAGAAGGGGAGTCCGAGAAGGACTATGCGCGCATAGAGCACGCAATAGCTATGGAGCGCGCCGGTTGCGCCGAGCATTGTGGCGAAGGTGGGCGCGAGGATAATTCCGAGCGCCGAGAGGAGTGCGCCTGAACCTATCGCAAAGTAGACGAGGAAGGAGAAATAGCGGTTGGCGAGCTCCTTTTGCCCCATACCGAGAGTCTTGGCAACTATGGCAGTACCGCCCGTGCCGAGCATAAAGCCCACCGCACCGAGTATCATTATCAGAGGAAAAATGAGGTTCAGGGCGGCGAAGGGGGTCTCTCCCGTGAAGTTAGAGACGAAAAGACCGTCCACAACGCAATATATCGAAGTGAATATCATCATAGCCACCGACGGCAGGACGAAGCGTATGAGGCGCTTGTAGCCAAAGTGGTCGGAGAGCTGAATTTTGGTTTTTTCCATTAGTTATTCCTTTTCTGCAGTTATCCTTGGTATTCTAACATATATAAATAAATTTGTCAACATATTTTAAAAATACTATTGACTTTGTGCGCGCGTAGTGCTAAAATGGTTAGGCTAAATTATAATCTCGGGGGATTTTTCTACGATGGAAGCACTTTTGAGCTTATCTATCGCCCTGCTTGCAGGACTTATGCTTTCGCGCGTTGCAAAGCTTTTTGAGCTCCCTGCGGTAACGGCGTATCTTGTGGCGGGTATTCTCGTCGGCCCTTACGCGCTCGGCGCACTCGGCGTTTCGGGTCTTGGCTTTACAAGTATGGAGAACGTCAAGGCGTTCACGCTTATTTGCGACGTTGCGCTCGGCTTTATAGCCTTCTCGATAGGTAACGAGTTCAGGCTCTCTCAGTTAAAGAAAATAGGAAAACAGGCGACGATAGTCGGTATTTTCCAAGCGGTTATAACGACGCTTCTCGTTGACGCGGTGCTTATCGGTCTTCATTTTATCATCGGTGACAAGCTCCCTCTCGAGGCGGCTATCATACTCGGTGCTATCGCTTCTGCGACCGCACCTGCCGCAACTCTGATGGTTGTGCGCCAGTATAAGGCGAAGGGACCTTTAACGGATATCCTTCTCCCCGTCGTTGCTCTTGACGACGCGGTGGGTCTTGTGCTCCTTGCGGTTTCCTTCGGCGTTGCGAAGGCTCTCGGTGCAGGCGCTGTCAGCATAGCCTCGGTGGTGCTCGAGCCTATTATCGAGGTTGTCTTCTCTATCGCGCTCGGCGCGGCTATGGGCTTTATCTTCAACTTTACCGAGAGATTTTTCCACTCGCGTTCGAAGCGACTTTCGGTTTCCATAGCTTACGTATTCCTTACTATCGCTCTTTCTATGATAAAGTTCGAGGTCTTCGGTATTCACGTCGGCTTCTCTTCCCTGCTCGTTTGTATGATGCTCGGAACGGTGTTCTGCAACGTGTGTGACTTCTCCGAGGAGCTTATGGAGAGGGTTGACCGCTGGACGGCGCCCCTGTTCGTGCTCTTCTTCGTCCTTTCGGGCGCGGAGCTCGAGCTCTCCGTTTTCAGCGATGTTGTTATCGTTTTGATAGGTATTGTTTACATATTGTCGCGTTCTGCCGGAAAATACTCGGGTGCATTCCTCAGCGCAAAGTGGGCAGGCTGCGACGACAATATCGTCAAGTATCTTGGAGTTACCCTTCTTCCTCAGGCAGGCGTTGCGCTCGGTATGGCGAGCATGGCGCTGAAGGAGACCTCTCTTGGCGAGGCAGGAATTATTATTGCGAACATCACGCTCTTTGCCGTACTCGTTTACGAGCTTATCGGTCCTATGCTTACAAAGATAGCGCTTCTCCATTCCGGAGACATCAAGCCCGAGGGCAAGACGAGCGCGCGCCACGAGCATATGAAGAAAAAGGCTGCCGAAAAGCACGGACATCATCACACTCACTAATGAAAAATCCCTCGGGAGCACCGAGGGATTTTTTTGTTTTATTTGCCGGAATTTTTTCTTTGCTCCTCGTCGCGCTCCTTACATATCTTTTTCCAAGAGGGGGCGGCGCGAAGCATTTCCGAAAGGGCGGAAAGCGTTTTCGGTATATCTATCTTCTGGGGGCAGATTTCCGTACATTTCCCACAGGAAACGCAGGCGGAAGGGTGCTTATCCTCGGGCATAAATTCAACGCGCATAGCGGCGTTCACGCTACTGGAGAATTTAAGCTCGTTATAGACCGAGAGGAGCGCAGGTATATCAAGACCTGCCGGGCAACCGTCGGTGCAATACTTGCAGGCTGTGCAGGGCACGGACGCCTTCATTCCCTCTGCTATATCGAAAAGGAGTGCGGTTTCTTCCTCGTTAAGGGGAGTACCGCCCGAGAGAGTTTTTATATTGTCCTCGAGCTGCTCATCGCTCGACATACCGCTGAGGATTGTCAGCACCTCGGGGATATTCTCTAAGAAGCGGAAGCACCAGGACGCGGTGCTCTCGTCGGGGCGGCGCGCCTTCAGGCGTGCGCCTGCGGCTTCGTGCAGGTTGGCGAGTCTTCCGCCGCGCACGGGCTCCATTATTATAATAGGAAGGGAATATTTCTTTAAGAGAGCGCATTTTTCCTCGGCGCGCTGAAGACTGTGGTCGAGGTAGTTGTGCTGTATCTGGCAGAACTCCATTTTGTCGCCTGCGGCTTCGAGGAAGTCGGCAAGTTTTTCTACCGACGCGTGCGTGGAAAAGCCGAGGTGCTTTATTCTTCCGAGGCGCTTTTGCTCGAGGAAATAGTCGATTATTCCCCACTTCGGGTCGAGGTAGGTGGCAAGGGAGCTGTCGCAGACGTTATGGAGCAGATAGAAGTCGAAGTAGTCAACGCCACACTTTTTAAGCTGCTCCTCAAAGATTTCCTCGGGGTAGTAGCTCTCCATTATCTGGTGGCCGGGGTATTTATCGGCGAGGTAGTAGCTCTCGCGCGGATATTTCGAGAGGAGCTTTCCTATTATTCGCTCGGAGTTTCCGCCGTGGTAGGGCCAGCCGGTGTCAAAGTAGTTTATACCTGCCTCTATCGCACGGTCAACGAGCTTTTCGGTACGCTCCATATCGACGGTCTTCTCGCCGTTACACTCTAGCGTCGGGAAGCGCATTGCTCCGTAGCCGAGCAGGGATATATTTTTTTCGCCAAAGCTTCTGTATTTCATATAGCCTTCTCCTGTACTTTTTCTAAGGATATTATAACATTTTTTCGGGGGTTGTGTCAAGAATTTTTGATATATGTGCAATATGATAAAAAAATTGTTTAAAAAAAGTTAATATTTCTCGACATTGCCCCTTGATTTTTCAATTTCGCTGTGATATAATACTGACATACAGTTTCCGTTGAGGTGTTCGGGATCGAAAGAAACCGTTCCACCGAGGAGCTCTGGAGAATCCCTTAAGTGGGTGCCGAAGGTGCAAGGCGCGAGCCGAATCTCTCAGGCAAAAGGACAGAGTAGGACTTTACCGCACGCCCTCGGTTAGTCCTTCACGTTTTTTGTTTTCAGAGCCACCGATTCTGTCGGTGACTTTTTTATTTTCAAAAATGAAAGGAAAAAAAGAAAATGCAGGAATTTTTACTTGAAGTAGCATCTACTATCAACACCTACCTTTCCAACTACATTCTTATAATTCTTCTTGTTGGTATCGGTGTGTTCTACTCTATTAAGACCAAATTCGTTCAGGTACGCTGTTTCGGCGAGGGCATGAAGAACGTTTTTGGAAACATCAAGCTGAAGGGTGACAAAAAGTCGGGCGGCATGTCTTCCTTCCAGGCACTCGCAACCGCGATAGCGGCACAGGTCGGAACGGGTAACATCGTCGGCGCGTGCGGAGCTATCCTTATCGGCGGCCCCGGCGCTATATTCTGGATGTGGATTATCGCATTCCTCGGTATGGCTACCATCTACGCAGAGGCAACCCTCGCACAGAAGACTAAGGTTACCGATGCAGACGGAAACGTTTCGGGCGGTCCTATCTACTATATAAAGGCGGCGTTCAAGGGCAACTTCGGAAAGTTCCTTACAATCTTCTTCTCGGTTGCAGCTATTATCGCTCTCGGCTTTGTCGGTGCTATGGTTCAGTCTAACTCCATCGCGGAGAACGCAGCAGGCGCATTCGCGGCTTGCGGCGCAGGCGAAACCACTATGACCGTAGTTAAGGTTGTTACCGGCGTTCTTTGCGCAACTCTTGCAGGTCTCGTTCTCTTTGGCGGAACCAAGAAGCTCGCTTCGGTTACCGAGAAGATAGTTCCCATTATGGCGTCTCTCTACCTCGTCGGCGGTCTCGTTATCATCTGCATTCGTATCCAGTACGTTCCTGCGGCAATCGGTATGATATTCAAGTACGCGTTCGCTCCTCAGGCTATCGCAGGCGGCGGGATAGGCTACGCTATCTACACCGCTCTCACGCAGGGCGCTAAGAGAGGTCTCTTCTCGAACGAAGCAGGTATGGGTTCTACTCCCCACGCACACGCTCTCGCTGACGTAAAGGATCCTCACACTCAGGGTGCTTCCGCTATGATAGGCGTGTTCATCGACACCTTCGTTGTTCTTACTATGACTGCTCTTATCGTTATCTCAACCCTCTACGCAGAGGACGGCGCAATCGGCAAGGCAATCGCTGCAAACGAGGCACTCGTTAGTGCAGGCATCACCGACGTGATTCCCGTTGCAGATCTTGCAGCAACCGTAGGTCTCACGAAGGCAAACCTTGCGCAGCAGGCGTTCACTATGGCGTTTGGCGGCAGCCAGGCAGCAGGCATCATCGGCTCTATATTCGTTGCCGTTTGCCTCTTCTTCTTCGCGTTCTCCACTATCCTTTCCTGGAACTACTTCGGTAAGGTTAACTTCCTCCACCTCTTCGGCAAAAACTCCTACAAGGTTTACGGCTGCATCGCAATTGTGTTCGTATTCCTTGGCGCAGTTTTCCAGAACGACCTCGTTTGGGAGCTTACCGACCTCTTTAACTACCTGATGGTTCTTCCCAACGCGATTGCACTCTTTGCTCTCGGCGGCATGGTAGTTTCTATGACCAAGTTCGGCAAAAAGAGCGATATGCCCGAGATAAAGTAAATAAAAATTTACGAAAACAGGATATTTCAAGCAAAAAG
>JAZOMD010000051.1:0-8702 GCA_045653745.1 Eubacteriales bacterium
AGAGTAACACCCATAGGAATCTCAACAAGACCGGTATTGTGAATTTTACCGCCGAGAGCGAATACCTTGGTACCCTTGGACTTCTCGGTACCCATGGAGGTGAACCAATCAGCGCCCTTAAGGATTATCTGAGGAATGTTAGCGAAGGTCTCAACGTTGTTCTCAACGGTGGGCTTGCCAAACAGACCCTTAACTGCAGGATAGGGGGGACGGGGACGGGGCTCGCCTCTGTTACCCTCGATAGAGGTCATAAGCGCGGTCTCCTCGCCGCAAACGAATGCGCCTGCACCGAGCTTGATCTCAAGATCAAAGTCGAAGCCGGAATCGAATATGTTCTTACCGAGAAGGCCGTATTCCTTAGCCTTGTCGATAGCGTTCTGAAGTCTGGTAACCGCGATGGGGTACTCAGCTCTTACGTAAACGTAACCCTTGGTTGCGCCAACTGCGTATCCGCAGATAGCCATAGCCTCGATAACCGAGTGGGGGTCGCCCTCAAGAATGGAACGGTCCATGAACGCGCCGGGGTCACCCTCGTCTGCGTTACATACTACGTACTTCTGGTCAGCCTTGTTGGGAGCGCAAAGAGCCCACTTACGGCCGGTGGGGAAGCCTCCGCCTCCTCTTCCGCGAAGACCGGAATCGGAAACAACCTTGATTACTTCATCGGGAGTCATCTCGGTAAGTGCCTTACCGAGAGCAGCGTAACCGTCCATTGCAATATACTCGTCGATGTTATCGGGGTCGATAACGCCGCAGTTACGGAGAACTATACGCTTCTGGGACTTATAGAACTTGGTATCGGAGAGAGAAACGTTCTCTGCAGCAGCTGCTACAACGTCCTCTGCACCGGTGTCCTTGTATACGAGACGGTCAACGATTCTACCCTTGAGAAGGTGCTCCTCAACGATTTCCTTAACATCATCAACCTCTACGCGGCTATAGAAGGTACCGTCGGGATAAACAATAACGATGGGGCCGAGTGCGCAAAGACCAAAGCAACCGGTCTGAACGAGCTTAACCTCCTCTGCAAGACCGAAATCTGCAATGTTCCTGTTGAAAGCTTCCTGAAGCTTAACGCTACCCGACGAGGTACAGCCGGTACCGCCACAAATCAATACGTGTGCACGAATCATAACTTACCTCCAATTACTTGACGGCTGCTACGGTGTATTCCGTAACGACGTTGCCGCCCTTTAAGTGTTTTTCTACAACCTCTTTAACCTTGTCAGCGGTCATCTTGACGTAGGTTACCTTCTCCTTGCCTGCCTCGAACACCTCAACGATGGGCTCAAGCTGGCAGAAGCCGATACAACCGGTCTGAGAAACGGTTACCTTCTCAAAAAGAGCCGCCTTGTTTACTTCCTCAACGAATGCGTTAAGGACGGGGCGAGCGCCAGCTGCGATACCGCAGGTAGCCATACCGACTACGACACGGATTTCACTTGCGCCCTCACGAAGAACAACCTTGTCCTTCATTCTTTCTTTGATTGCTTTTAATTCAGCCAAAGATTTCATTTTGTGCTTCCTTTCTTTCGCTTCTTTTTATTTAATTTTTAATACACTCATATTGCTCCGCAAGATTTTCCTTTATCCATACGATGACCTCAAAGTTATCAAGCGGAACGCCCTCGAGAACCTCTCGCAACTCTCTTGTGTCAAGAGATACCGTTCCGTTTTCCGTTTCGTGTCTGAAAAGGAAATCGGTGTCCGGGTGACCCTGCACGAGAGTTACGATGGTAGAAATCACATCGCCGAGAGGCGTGAAGTCGATGTGTTTTTTGTTGAACGCGGCATAAACCCGAGTGCCGTGGTCGTTTGGATATTCTTCAATATGACGCGAGGTAATTTTAAAGCTTCCGTCCGTTTGCAGTGCAGCAAATCTGAACAGTGGGATTCCCATTCCGACTTTACGGGTCGTTCTCGTCGTATAAAAGGGATTTTCCACAGTGCTTAGCACCTCTCTGGTCATTCCGACGCCGTCGTCCTCGATTGCTATCTCGGGCTTGTCCGTATTCTCGTTCAGAAGAATTCGAACGAGAGAGGCCTTCGCCTTGACGGAATTTTCGGTAATATCCAGAATGTTGAGCGACAATTCCTTCATACCTCACCTCTAAGATGCTTGAAGATTTCTTTTCTGACTGACTCGTCAGTACCGTCACCGTCGGGCAGGAGAAAGAAATTTTCTTTATCTCTCATATCCGTAAGTCGGTGTGCGTCGGAGCTGATAATAAAACGGTTTTTATCAATTCCGTATTTTTGGTTATAGGCATCGATGTTTTCCGAGTCCCGCAGCTCGTAAATTTTGAACTCACTGTCGGGTGGAATTGTGCCGAGCACGGCGATAATGCCGTTTGCTTCTCGGTCGATGTGCGCAGGGTAGCATACGCCGCCGAAGCTGTTTACTGTCGTAACAGCATCCTCGATGGAAATATGCGTAGCGCTCGTTAAAAGCTCCGTAACCTCGAAGATAGGACGGTCTTCCTCGTCGAGAACCGTCTGATTGCCGAAAATTTCGGGACGGTTTTTTATAAGGAAACGATGATTTTGCACATAATCGTCAAACTTCATAGCATCCTCGAGCTTTTCAAAGAGGCACACGATGTGTACGTCCTCAGATGTAGTAAGCTCCATTCCGGCAATCGGTATAATGCCGTACTTCTGTGCCGCCTTGAAAAACGCGGGGCAGTTCTTTGAGGTGTTATGATCTGTGAGAGCAACGATGTCAAGCTCGCAAAGCGAAGCCATACCGGCTATGTTGTTTGGGGTGTTGTCATCGTCTCCGCAGGGAGAAAGACAGGAGTGCAGGTGCAGGTCGTAATACCAGCGCTTCACTTTAATATCTCCGAGATTTTGAGTGCCGTCTCGTATGATGCGAGATCGGTGGAAAGAACGTTGATGCCCTTGTCCCTCGCAGTAGCGAGAGCATCTTCATCGAGCGAAGTTCCTTCGGCAAGAACAACGCAGGATATATCGGCAAGACTGGCAACCGCCAGAACGTTAACGTTCGACATAATGGTTACCCAGACGTTGCCGGGCTCGGCTCTTCCCATTACCCAGCTGAGTAAATCTCCAACGTAAGCGCCTTGTATCTCCTTCGAGGGGTTAGGCATAGAAACGGCCTTGAAGCCGGATTTTGTCAAAAAGTCTTCAACGGTCATAACAAGCCCTCCCAAGCGTCGCTTTATTGATTTTCGTCTCGCTTTTTCCAGACGTTCTTCAAATGACAGTCGTCGGCACAAGCGAGCTTCTTTACTACGTCCTCCGCAAAGGCTCTGCAAGTAGGTGCACCGCAGGAGCCACAGTCGATGCCGGGAAGCGTAGCTTTCAGTTTCTGGATATCCGCCATCATTCGCATAGACTCTGCTATGTTGGATCCAAGGCGTGATATCGGATTGTAGGTCGGTAGGTCTTCAAAGAGGAAGGTTTCGGGAATGTAGTTGTTATCCTCCTTGCCAAGCAGGTTTTGCGATACCGGCAGCAACCTTCTGAGAGTGTGAAGTCTCGCCTCTGCAATAAAAGGATTCTGCATAGTAAGCACACCGCCGACACAACCGCCCGTGCAGGCGTTAAGCTCGATAAATTCAAGCGGCGGAATATTTCCCGTCTCAATCTGGTCGAGAACGTGTATAACGTTTTCGATACCGTCAGCAGCGAGATAATCCTCGTTGAATATAGCGGTAGCCTCTCCGCCCGATTTTGCCCAACCGATTCCGATACGTCCCGATTCCGAGCTTATCTCGGGCTCGTCATCCTTTTTCATCTTGCCGATAAGCAAGAAGTAGATGTCGCTGATGGAAACGACCTCGTCAACAGCGCTTTTGTAGCCTGCGAAGCCGTTTTTAACGTAGCTTGCCTTGGCAGGGCAGGGAGAAATGAAGCAAACACCGATATCTTCCGGAGATAATTCGGGATGCTCGTCAAGCGCTCTCCCCCTTGCAAGCTTTGCTGCAATCTCCATTGGAGGGAGCATGTGAATTATATGTTCCGATAACGAAGGGAAGCGAAGCGCAACAAGACGCACTACAACAGGGCACGCAGAGCTTATCGCAGGCTTTTTTACGCCCTCGGTTTTGAGGTAAAGCCTCGTGTACGACGATACTATTTCCGCAGCCTTTGCTACCTCGTAAACCTCGTCAAATCCAATCTTTAAAAGACCGGAAAGAACGTGGTCAACGTCGTCGAGGTTGTCAAACTGACCGTAGAGGGAAGGAGCAGGGAGAGCAATCTTCCATTTGAACCTATCCATATCGGAAAGCTTGCTGCATACGGCGCGCTTTGCATTGTGAGTACAGTACCTGATGCAGGCGCCGCAGTCTATGCATCTGTCAGCATTTATGACAGCGCGGCCGTTCTTTATGCGAATGGCTTCCGTGGGGCAGTGACGCAGGCAGGTGGTACAGCCTGTGCACTTGCTTTCGTCAAGCAGAACGGAATGTTCGTAAGCGTTCATTAGGCATACCCCTTATACATTATTTTCATAACGATACGGGTGCCAACGCCGGGGGTGGAATCGATTTCCATGGTATCACTGTTCTTTTTCATATTGGGAAGACCCATACCTGCACCGAAGCCAAGCGACCTGATATTGTCGGGCGCTGTGGAATATCCGGCCTGCATAGCCTGCTCAATATCCTTGATACCGGGACCCTCATCCTCGAGAACGATCTCTATGTACTCCTCACACACGGAAACCTCGGCAACGCCGCCGCCCGCGTGTATGACCATATTAATTTCTCCCTCGTACATTGCGATAGAAACTCTCCTGATGGTCTCGGCGTCAACACCTAACTGACGTAGGTTTTTCTTCATCTGAACCGATGCTTGGCCTGCAGAAGTGAAATCATTTCCCTCAACATCGAAACGAAAAACTAATTTGTCACTCATTTTCTAACCTCGCAAGTTCCTATTAGTCCGTTTGAATAAAGCGTACCGCTTGCGGAATACAAGGTCATATCCGTGCTCATCATCACTATTCCGTTATCTCTGGCAAGCTCGAGCATTTCCTCGCTCGGTGTTTTCGAGCGAACGAATACTATGCAAACCATATCGAGCATAAGCGCCGTTCTGATTACCTGCGGATTTACTAAGCCCGTAAGCAACACCGCTTGATCGGTAACGTAAGCGAGCACGTCGCTCATCAAGTCGCAACCGAAGGCAGAGTATACGTGCTTTCCGAGGTTTTCCTCGCAACAAAGCACCTTGGCATCGAGCAATTCCTGTATCTTAGAGATCTTCATATTGATTCCTTTCTCAAATCCCGAAAGGGAACGATTAGGGATTATTTGTACTTAGCTATGATGCCCTCAACGTCAGCAGCGGTAAGTCTGCCGTAAACGTCCTCGTTAACCGTAAGAACGGGAGCGAGACCGCAAGCACCGATGCAACGGGAAGCGGTGAGAGAAAACTTCTTGTCTGGAGTGCACTCGTCGCCACCGATACCGAGAAGCTCCTGGAACTTTTCGTAGATGACACCCGAGCCCTTAACGTAGCAAGCAGTACCGAGACAAACTGCAACGTGGTTTTCGCCCTTGGGCGAGAGAGAGAACTGAGCATAGAACGTTGCAACACCGTAAACCTTCTCGATCGGTACGTTCATGCCGTTTGCGATTTCCGCTTGAACCTCGAGGGGAAGATATCCGTAAATACCCTGCGCCTCCTGCATTACTGCCATAAGACGGCTCTTGTCGCCCGTGTACTTGGCAATAACGGCATCAAGCTTTTCCTTTTGTTCCGCGGTCCCCGAAAAGGGGATAGTGGAAAGCTTTTTAAGCATATTTTTATCCTCCTGTTTTTTCGAGAGTGCCTATGCGAGCACACCCATTGTTAAAATTATATCACATTCAATTTATAAATGCAACACTAAAATTACATAATTTGCGTTATTTGTTAAAACTGCTAAATAAAAAACGCGCGTGATTAACTATAATGTACAAACTCGTCAAGCATAGCGGCGCATATTTTCTTGGATATATGAGTATTTTTCCCTCCGATGGCAAAGCCGTCCAGAAATTCCGCGCGGACGCACAGCTTTGTCGTTGAGGTTACGAGCACCTCGTCGGCACAGCGAAGGTCGGATAAAGTGAACCCCGTTTCCTTGACCGTTACTCCAAGTTTTCTACAACACTCGAGCAGATGGCTTCTCGTAATACCCGGTAAAATGTGCTCCGTCAGAGGGTGTGTATAAAGAACGCCGTTTTGCAAAATTGATATATTGGAGTGCGCACACTCGGTGACAATGCCGTCTCTTACGAATACAGCCTCGTCGGCTCCGTTTTCCTCGGCATATCCCGATGCCATAACCGCGGGTAGAAGGTTAACCGTTTTCACGTTGCAGTGGAGATATCGCGTGTCCGGAAGACTCACAAGAGAGAGTGCTTTGTCAGGCGAAGGTGTTTTGCATTCGCTGACAGTTATAAAAAGCGATGAGCCAACCGACGCTTTGTATGAATGAATGCGCTCATCACTCCTTCTCGAGAGCTGAAAATAGACAAAATAGACTCCGCGCTCGAACATTTTCGTGCATCTCTCAAGTTCCGCCATCAATGATTCTGCCGTAAAATTATGCTTGATTTTTAAGATTTTCGCTCCGTTTAAAAGACGTTCCACGTGCTCGTCTGCAAGGAAAATCTTTCCGTCCTTAAGTAACGCCGCATCGTATACGGCGTCGCCGAAAAATATGCTTCTGTCGGAAATCGGAACGGTTATTTTATTCGGCTCTCCGATTAAGCCGTCGTAGTATGCGATTAAGGTTTTCAAAGCTACCTCCGCGATGCGTTTTTTGACATATTATGAAAAAAAGAAAAAAGCGTTAAAAAGCATCCGACGATGCTTTTTAACGCTAAATAAGATGGGGTTATCTCTTGATGCTCAGAACGGTATTTTCGTCAAAATCCTTCACCGTGAAGGTTCGGTTTTCATATACCATATAGGTCCTCGGGTTTCCTTCCTTCGGTAGTGCTGCGGAGCCGGGATTGAGATAGATATTTCCGTTTCCGAATTCAACGGCGCACAAGACGTGAGTGTGGCCGTGAAGAAGTATGTCGCCCTCGGAAAGAGGGGGCGGAGTTGCGGTGTTGTGGTGATGGCCGTGCGTTGCAAAAACGGTAAGGCCGTCAAGCGAAAGATATGCGTAATCTGCGAGAATAGGGAAGCAGAGTACCATCTGATCAACCTCGGTGTCGCAGTTACCGCGCACGGCAAGAATATGCTCGCGCTCTCCGTTTAAAAGTGCTATAACTTCCTTGGGCGCGTATGTTGAGGGCAGGTCGTTTCTCGGTCCGTGGTAAAGTATATCGCCGAGCAAGAGGAGCTTGTCTGCCTTTTCCTTGTAAAAAGCGGAAACCACGCGCTTCGCACTATCGAGGTCGCCGTGTATATCCGATGCAATAAGAAGCTTCATTTTTGTAAATCCTTTCTGAAATCCTACGTATTCTATGTAATTGTAGCCTATTTTTTGCATATTGTCAATATTTTTTCAAAAAACGCAAAAAACTTTTTAAAACCTCTTGATTTTTTTCGACTCCTATGATATAATGTCTATAACTGTGCGTATGCATATTTGCATACCGGTAATATTATCAGGACGGTCCTCTACGATGCTCTGTACGAACGTCCGAAGTTTAAAGGAGGCCATAAAATGGAAAAGATCCAGGCTTTTGTTAACGAGCAGCTTAAGACCGAAGTTCCCGCATTCGGTATCGGCGACGGCGTAAAGGTTTACGTTAAGATCGTCGAGGGTGAGAAGGAAAGAATTCAGATGTTCGAGGGTACCGTAATCGCTAAGCACGGCGGCGGAATCTCCGAGACCTTCACTGTAAGACGCGTAGCGTCCGGTGTTGGCGTTGAGAAGACCTTCCCCCTTCATTCTCCCAACGTTGACAAGATCGTAGTGTTCCGTGAGGCGAAGGTTCGCCGCGCTAAGCTCTATTATCTTCGTTCCAGAGTTGGTAAGGCAGCAAAGGTTAAAGAGAAGGTTTAATCCTTGCATACAAAAAGCAGGTCGGTATTCCGTCCTGCTTTTTGTTTTTATTGACAAGATAGGCGTATTATGGTATAATTAGTATAAAGAATACCGCTTGGGAGGGGAAAATGAAAACAGGAAAAGTAGCGTTTGTATTCAGTACGGTTATGCTTGTTCTGATGCTTATCGGTGCGGCGCTTACGCCTATAGTGCCTGCCGCTATGCTTGCAGGGCTTGATACCGCGCAGGACTTCGAGGGTGTTGGAATAGCTCACGGTGCGGTTATTATGGGCGTAAACATCGGAATTTCCACCGCTATTATCGGTATTATAGGAATTGTTTTCTCCGCGTTTTCGATTAGCCGTTCGAGTGGCAGAAATAGGTGCCTGTCCGTTGTCTGGCTTATCGTTGACGTGCTCGTTTTAGCCTCGCTCATTGTTGTTTTTGTGCTTCTGCAATAATTTGAGTTAAACATACATACGCCGCAAAGCAGAAAGGGAAGAAAAATGAAGAAAGGCATTATAGCTTTTATTTTTGATACGATATTTTTTATATCCACGCTGCTCGGTTCGATTATTTTGATATATCCGCTACTTCTGTGGCTTGTCGCAGTGGTGGCAGGTGAATCTTCGGTAGGTGCTTTTTTCTTACTGCTCTTTCTTTTAGCACTCTTGGAGGGCACTTCCGTCTTGTTATCTTGTGTGCTGACTATTGTGTTCTCCTTGATCGTCATCAGACGGGG
>JAZOMD010000052.1:0-2118 GCA_045653745.1 Eubacteriales bacterium
CGAGTTCTCTCCGACGGCGGAATTTTCGTTATGGCTATACCCGACGAGGAGCACCTCTTTGAGCTTAAGGCGGCGATATACGACACCCCCTACAAAAACGCGGTAGAGGATACCGCACTCGAGGGCTTCGAGCTTATCTCGGACACGCCGCTTTCCTATAAAATGGAGCTTGACTCTCAAGAGAAAATCCGCTCGCTCTTTATGATGACTCCTTACGCGTACCGCACGCGCCGCGAGAACGCACGCCGCGTTCTCGAGCTCGACTCGCTCTCTGTCGGCGCGGCTTTCAGAATACTTGTGTATAAAAAGAGGTCCTCTTATTGACAAGAGGGCTTCTTTATGTTAAAATAAATTTAATAATTTAAAAGTGAGGAATGCTCTTTTGGATATAAGCCACGGAAAGTATCTCGGAGTGGACTACGGAGACAAGCGCACGGGGATTGCCGAGTGCGACCTCTCGGGTATGCTCGCAAGCGGAATAACCACCGTCTCGGAGGGCGGAATGAGAAAGACGGCAGAGCGCGTAGCCAAAGAGGCACTCTCGCGCGGCTGCAAGAAAATAATTATAGGTCTCCCGAGAAATATGGACGGGAGCGAGGGCTCGAGAGTAGATACCGTTCGCGCCTTTGCGGCACTTGTTTCGGAATATACCGAAATCCCGATAGACTTCTTCGACGAGCGTATGTCCACTATGGTCGCCTATCGCTATCTTGGCGAGACGGCAACCTACGGAAAGGCGCGCAAGAAGGCTGTGGACACGCTTTCCGCAGAAATAATTCTCCAAGGCTATCTTGACAGAGAGAGAAGCCTCGGCACGAAGTGACGGTTAAATTAAAAGAAGCAAATTCGGGCGCGTGCGCCCTTACTGAAAAACTGATTTGAGAGGTCATTACTATGGGACAAGCAGAAGAAAAACGCTACCCGTTACGGGAATTTTTAAAAAAACGCGGAGTGCTCCTTTCTCCTAAGGCGTACTTCGTTGACGCTATGAGCGCGATGGCGCTCGGCCTTTTTGCGTCCTTGCTTATGGGTACGATATTCGGCACGGTTGCCGATAATATCGTGGCTAAGCTTATGGGCACGGAGAACGCCGTTTACGAGCTGTTCGCTCTGGTGAAGCAGTACGGCTCGGCTGCCTCGGGCGCGGTTATCGGTATAGCAGTAGCCTATTCGCTGAAGGCGCCGCCGCTCGTTCTGTTTTCCGCAGGCGCTATCGGTATGCTCGGTAACGCGTACGGCACGGAGGTAATCATAAACGGTGCGGTTAAGTCGGCGAGTGCAGGCCCGCTTGGCGCGTTTATCTGCGTTCTCGTTGCAGCCGAGGTCGGAAAGCTCGTCTCGAAAACCACCAAGGTCGATATTCTCGTAACCCCTGCCGTAACTCTCGGCGTCGGTACCTTGACAGCACTCCTTCTTTGCCCTGCGGCGGCGTGGGGTATGTATTGGCTCGGCTACTTTATAGATTATGCAACCGGGCTTTATCCTCTCTTTATGGGTATTATAATCTCGGTTGTGGTCGGCGTGGTGCTCACCCTTCCGATAAGCTCGGCGGCACTCTGCGCTATGATAAACATCGGCGGTATCGCCGGCGGTGCGGCGGCAGTTGGCTGCTGTGCGCAGATGGTCGGCTTTGCGGTAATCTCCTTCCGCGAGAACAGATGGGGCGGCGTCGTGGCGCAGGGCCTCGGCACCTCTATGCTCCAGATGGGTAACATAGTTAAAAACCCGAAGATATGGATTCCGCCGACTCTCGCCGCGGCTATCACAGGTCCGCTTGCAACCTGCCTCTTTAAGCTCGAGTGCTCGGGTGTGAGCGCAGGTATGGGTACCTGCGGTATGGTCGGTCCTATCGGAATTATCGCCGATATGGGCTTCACCGCACAGTCGGGGCTCGGCATACTCGTTCTTTGTATAGTAGCGCCCGCGGTTCTCTCGCTCGTCTTCTCTGAGCTGCTTCGTCTTATCGGCTGGATTTCTCCCGACGATATGAAGCTCGAGCTCTGATATTTCTTGATTTTCGCGCCACGGGGTGGCAGAAAGGGAAAATTTATGTCCAAACTTAACGCAACTCTGCTTTGCGACTTTTATGAATTGACTATGGCAAACGGCTACTTCGAG
>JAZOMD010000053.1:0-27206 GCA_045653745.1 Eubacteriales bacterium
TTTCCATAAGTGCGATTACGTCCGACGTCTGATACGCCATAGATTCAAGAGTAGCTCTTATAAGGTGATTTTTCGTAGTCGCGCGTGTTATTCCGATGATGATACCTCTTGCATAAGGGTCCCACCACGGTGCACCGAGTCCCGAAAAGGCAGGAACGACGAGCACACCGCCGGAGTCCTCGACCTTCGAGGCGTAATACTCGCTATCCTTTGCCGAGTCGATAATCTTCAGACCGTCCCGAAGCCACTGTATAGCCGCACCTGATACGAAAACCGAGCCCTCAAGTGCATAGGTGACCTCGTCGCCGATGCCCCACGCTATCGTCGTTAACAGACCGTCATCGGTAATACGGGCTTCATTTCCTGCATTCATAAGAAGGAATCCGCCCGTGCCGTAAGTATTCTTTACCTCGGCCTTGTTGAATCTGCACTGTCCGAAAAGTGCCGCCTGCTGGTCACCTGCAACGCCTGCTATCGGGAGTGCCGCTCCGAGAATTGCCTTGTCGGTGTAGCCGAATACGTGTGAGGAAGGGTATACCTCGGGGAGCATAGAGTGGGGAATATTGAAGATGGAAAGAAGCTCCTCGTCCCAAGAAAGCGTATGGATATTAAACAGCATAGTGCGCGATGCGTTTGAGTAATCGGTAGCGTGCACGAGCCCACCCGTCAGTTTATATATAAGCCAGGAGTCGATGGTGCCGAAGGCGAGCTCACCTCTTTCCGCACGCTCGCGCGCACCGTCTACGTTATTTAAAATCCATTCTACCTTTGTTGCAGAAAAGTATGGGTCAAGAACGAGGCCTGTTTTTTCTTTTATAAGCGATGAAAGTCCTGCTTTTCGCAGCTCGTCGCACCGCTCGGCGCTTCTTCTGCATTGCCATACGATGGCGTTGTAGATAGGCTCGCCGCTTTTCTTATCCCATACGACGGTGGTTTCTCTCTGGTTTGTTATACCGATGCCGTACACCTCGTCCCAACTCGCACCGATTTTTAAAAGTGCCTCGGTGCAGGCTGCTATCTGGGTAGACCATATAGTCAAAGGATTGTGCTCAACCCAACCGTCGCTCGGAAAAATCTGCGCAAACTCTCTTTGGACAAGGCTTGCAATACTTCCGTCCTTTCTGAAAAGAATGCAGCGAGAGCTCGTCGTTCCTTGGTCGAGCGCCATAATATATTTTTTCATATCCGCCTCCGAATATAGTATGTTCCTAAGAAAATTATAGCAAAATCACATCTCGTTGTCAATAAAAAGCACGAGAAAAAGGAAAAGCCACCCAAAAGGGTGGCTTATTTCACTTGATTTCAACCGTAACGCGCTTGCCGGAGGTAGCTGCTGCTGCCTTCATTATCTGGCGGATAGCCTTTGCGATTCTTCCGTGGCGTCCGATTACCATACCGGTATCGTCGTCGGCAACACTGAGGGTGAGCTCAATATCATCTCCGTCGATCTCCTCGGTAACGGTAACGGCTTCGGGAGTATCAACTATCGCACGCGCTATGTTTGCGAGTATCTCCTTAAAATCCATTACAAGGCACCTGTAAATCACTTAATGATTTCGGTCTTCTTAAGGAGTGCTCTTACGGTATCGGTGGGCTGTGCGCCGTTAGCGATCCACTTGCTTGCCTTTTCAGCGTCGATCTTGATGTCTGCGGGATTGGTGAGGGGGTTGTAGTAACCGATCTCATCGATGAACTTTCCGTCGCGGGGAGAGCGCTCGTCTGCAACTACTACGCGATAGAAGGGGGACTTCTTTGCACCAAGTCTCTTAAGTCTGATTTTTACTGCCATTTTTCTTTTCCTCCGAAAATTTGTTTTTTTATTTTTATTTTTTGGATAACAAAATTAAATTAGAAGGGAAGCTTCATACCGAGTAATCGGCGCTTTCCCATACCGGAAAACTGCTTCATCATCTTCTTCATCTGATCGAACTGCTTCAAAAGCTTGTTTACGTCCTCGACGCTCGTGCCGCTTCCCGTGGCAATTCTTTTTCTGCGAGAGCCGTTAATGATCTCGGGCTTGATTCTTTCCTTCATAGTCATAGAAAGAATTATAGCCTCGGTGCGCTTCATCTGATTTTCGTCGACCTGCGCGTTTTTCAGTGCGCCTGCGTTAGCTCCCGGAATCATAGCAAGGAGCTGGTCGAGATTTCCCATCTTCTTAAGCTGACGCATCTGAACGAGGAAATCGTCGAGAGTGAAGGTCTGCTCGCGCATCTTCCTTTCGAGCTCTTTTGCGTTTTTTTCATCGTACGCCGCCTCGGCCTTTTCGATAAGGGAGAGTATATCGCCCATTCCGAGGATTCTAGAGGCAACTCTGTCGGGGTGGAAGAGCTCTATTGCATCGAGCTTTTCTCCGGTGCCGATGAACTTTATCGGCTTGCCCGTAACGTACTTAACCGAAAGGGCAGCACCGCCACGGGTATCACCGTCCATTTTTGTAAGAACGACACCCGTAATGTCGAGAAGGTCGTTAAAGCTCTTAGCAACGTTTACAGCGTCCTGACCGGTCATTGCATCAACCGTAAGAAGAATTTCCGACGGAGAAGTGCTGTTTTTGATGTTAACAAGCTCTGTCATCAGCTCCTCGTCTATGTGAAGACGGCCTGCTGTGTCGATGATAACCATATCGTGGGCATTCTTTTTCGCGTGCTCAACGCCAGCCTTTGCAATTTCCACGGGGGAAATCTTCGTACCCATTGAGAATACGGGAATACCAACCGACTCACCGACGATTTTAAGCTGATCTACTGCGGCAGGTCTATATACGTCGCAGGCGACGAGCAAGGGGTTCTTGCTCTTTTGCTTGTACATATTGGCGATTTTCGCCGCGTGCGTGGTTTTACCCGCGCCCTGAAGTCCTACCATCATAACAACCGTAGGGGGCTTCGGGTTAATGTTGATTTTAGGCGTTTCGCCGCCCATGAGCTTTATAAGCTCCTCGTTAACGATTTTTACTATCTGCTGTGCAGGGAGAAGGCTCTCAAGAACTGCCGTGCCTACCGCACGCTCTGTGACGGCTTTGACAAATTCCTTTACAACCTTGAAGTTTACGTCGGCCTCAAGAAGCGCGAGCTTAACCTCTCGCATTCCTTCCTTGACGTCGGCCTCGGTCAGCTTACCCTTGCTTCTGAATTTTTTAAAGGCGTTAGCGAGCTTTTCAGTAAGATTACCGAACATCTCAGTTTCCTTTCAGAATTATTTCTATAAGTCGGGATATTTCAAGCGAGTCTTTCTTGAATTCCTCTGTCTTTGCAAGTCTTTTCTCGATAGTCGAGAGCGATTCGCAAGCGGATTCGAGCTCCTCGTGCCGCTTTGCAAGAGAGAAGCGCGACTCGTAAAACTCGAGCTGATCTTCGCCCTTCTTTATGAGATGGCGTATTCCCTGACGGGAAATACCAACTCCGGCGGCTATCTCCGAGAGAGAAAGGTCTTCGTTATAATACGCCTTCATAACTCCGAGAGTGTGCTCGTCGAGTGCGTCTCCGTAAAAATCAAGAAGATATGCAATTCTCATATTTTTTTCAAACATAAAAACACCGTCTCCAAGATGCTGTAAAACAAATCGCTTTACAATTATAACACTATGCACGCTACTTGTCAATAGTTTTTTTAAAAAATTTTCATTTTATTTCTCTGCGAGGCAATAATAATTAAAAAACATATAGGAGTTTTGATAATGGATAAGATTTTTCTTGACGAAGCGGAGAGTATTAAGGATAGGATTACAGAAGCACGAAGGCGCATACATTCGATTGCGGAAACGGGCGGTGAGCTGCCTGAGACTATGCGTTATATCGCTGAGAGACTTTCTGAGATAGGCGTAGAATACGAGGCGGTAGGAGGAGGGATTGTGGGAAGAATAGGGAAGGAGGAAGGCGGTACCGTGCTTTTGCGAGCAGACGCAGATGCCTTGCCCATACGAGAGGCGACAGGGCTTGACTTTTCTGCAAGAAACGGAAATATGCACGCCTGCGGTCACGATATGCACGCCGCTATGCTGCTCGGCGCGGCACAGCTTTTAAAGGCGCACGAGAGCGAGCTGTTAGGTAGCGTGATGCTTGTTTTTCAGCCGGGTGAGGAGGAGCTATGCGGCGCAAAGGAAATGATAGAGGCAGGACTGTTTTCGAAGACAACTCCCAGTGCTGCGCTTATGATACACGTTGTCACGTCAAGAGACCTTCCGCTTTGCTCTGTGGTCGTGCCGAAATCCGGAATTGTGGCACCTATGGTGAGCTACTTTAAAATAACCTCTTACGGAACGGGGGCGCACGGCGCTATGCCTGCAAACGGAAAAGACCCTATTACCTTGATTTCGAGAATCGTTCTCGGGCTTGAGGAGCTGCCGGCGCGCGAGTTCTCGGGAGGGCAGGTGACTTTGACTGTCGGGAAGGTTTATGGTGGTAGCGCGCCAAACGCGATAGCGGAATGCGCGATTGCCGAAGGAACGTTGCGCTCGTACGACGAGGATATACACAGAGAGGCGAGAGATAGAATAATTGAAATTTCCGTGGGTCTATCGGACGCTTTTTTATCTAAAAGTGACATTGAGTTTTTGAATTATGCTCCTGCGCTCAGTGTTGACGCAGGTGTTTCGTCTGCGATATCGGAAATTGCGGCTACATTGCTCGGCGGTGATAAAGTTAAATCCCCCGAGGCGTTTGTGGGCGCAGGCTCGGAGGATTTTGCGTATATTGCGGAAAAAATTCCGTCGGCTATGATTGCGCTTTCCGCAGGCGAAAACGAGTACACGCTCCATCACCCGAAGGTGAGATTCGACGAGCAGGTATTGCCCGTCGGAGCGGCGATATACGCATATTCTGCGCTAAGATTACTTGCGGACGACGTGGTTTAAATTCTTTCCGATTCTTGTATAGTTCTATTGATAACCACCATTTTAAGCTCGTCGTTAAGACGGCAGAAATATTCTGAATATCCGCCGACTCTGACAATGAGATTTCTATGGTCCTCGGGATTTTCGTAGGCCGCGAGAAGCTCCTCTTTGGAGACGCAGCTTATCTGCATTTGTATACCGCCAAGGCGTACGTAGCCCTCAATAAGCGCACGGAGCGTGGCGTTATCAAAGCTTTGGTCGATGTTGAAATTCAAGACAGGTATGCCGAGAGCGCTTTTCAAATCAAGCGCGGTAACGCTGCGCAGAAGTGCTGTCGGCCCCTTTGTATCCTTTCCGAAAATGGCACCGAGAGAGTCGCAGAGAGGAGAAAAATCGGCTCTGCCGTCCGGTGTTGCACCGATAGCCTTTCCTGCCGACGCAGCGGTCATAAACTGTATAGATGCAGGAATAAATTTACCGCCGAGGAAGGTCTTCTTGCCCTCGAGCATAGCGTAAATTTCGCTGCTGATTTTATGGGCAAATGCATCTGCATCGGGATTAGCTATTCCGAAATGTACGGGATGTGATTTCGCCGCCGAGAGAAAATCCGGGTCGTTATCTGCGAGCAGGCGGCAAAACTCGGATGGTGTGTATATTTTATCCTTGAAGACGGTATCGCGTATTACCAGCATTCCGTCTATCAGATTTATCATACCTGCAAAGTTGATTATACTCCAGGTATATCTCGCGCCGCCGGCGTTGAAATCGAGCTCCTTGTCTATGCAGTCATCTGTAAGCAGGGTGCGCATCGGCAGGGGAGAATGAATGGAACGCGACTTCTCGGAGTTCGAAATTTCTGTTGTGACCGTATCAACGACGGCACGCGTTTTCTCAATGAAAGAACGGTAAAAAACTTCAAAATCCGATGATATTTCAAGGCAGTCAAATATTGCATCGCGAAAAATCAAGGCGAGGTTTATGCCTGCGTCGAGCGAACCTACGTTACAAAGACCTTCGAGCATAGACTCTGTACAGCCACCGCCGCAGAAGCTCTTGATATCGGTTTTCGTTATCTCGGGGAACTTTTTCATCAGCCCCTCGTAGATGGGCTGCTCGCTATAAAATGCAGGCTGACCGCCGCCGCTTTTTACGAGCTTCAGTGCTGCATTCCACACCTCGGTCGGCATATTCTCGTTCACGAAAAGCTCTATCATCGGTCTTCGTTTGCCTGTAGCTGCTTCAAGGCACTGGACGGTGAGCGGAGAATAGTTGGTGTCGAGCGACATAGAATATCCGCCGTTACAATCGAGGTTATCGTATAAATTCTTCAGAACCTCGACTACGTTTTCGCCCTTGTAGTAGGGAAAGAGGTCCACGGTGATGGCACCGAGGTTGTCGCAGTTATCAAGATACATAACGAAGTTGCGAGAAACTATCGCCTCATAGAGGCTTCTTGCCGGCTTGAACGGTACCTGGTTTAAGGCGTCGATAAGCCCGGCTCTTGCACCGCATTCACTCAGGAATTCAAGCGAGCGCTTGTGAAAGACGCGAATACCTGCGATAAGATGTAAAAGCCCCTCGCGCATATCCTTGTCGGAAATTTTCTTTATGCGCTCCTCGTAGGAGTCGAGTCCTTCCGCGGCAATTCTCTTATAATTTGCGCTCGAGTGGGTGTACATATTTCCAGCAACGCAGTGCTCCTTCGGAACCGAGGAGCTGTAACGGTAAAAGTCATCTTCGAATTCTTTAAGAAGCTCCTTGTCAATCTCCGAGAGATCGCTTTGCGTATAAGTTGTACCCGTCAGATAGTGAGGAACGATTTTTGCATCATTCTTCTGTATTCCCGAGGGGTAGAGGTATTCTCCGTTGTAATCGTACAGAGGACAGTTTTCGTAATAGCGTCTGATTCCGAGTGCTTTTCTGTAAAAAAGAGAACGGTCGCACTCCTCAAACATTCCTGCCGCCATATATTCGTGAATTTGTAGGAATCGCTCACTTGTATTCATAGCGTAGCTCCCTTTTTTGTGTTATACTCGTATTATAACATACAATCGGATTTTTGGGTATTGACAAATGAATAATATATATGGTAAAATGTTGACAAAAATAAATCGGACGGAGGGCGTGTAGGTGAGATATTCGGTTTATTCGGATGGGAATATGCCTCTTTTTTCAATAAAGGAGATCGGATACAGCGGTGATCCCCTTGTTACGCGTTTTGGAAATAAACCGCGTAATTCTTACATAATTCACTACGTCTTGGACGGAAAAGGCTATTTTCGCGGTGCGCAATTCGGCAGGGGCGAGGGCTTTTTGATTCGATGCGGAGAGTGCGGAGAATATTATCCCTCGCGCTCGGATCCGTGGCGCTTTTTGTGGATTGTATCCGACGCTCCCGATATGGAAAAAATATTCGAAATCATTTCTCCAAACGGAGAGGATAGGTTTAAATTCGATTTTTTAGACGCACTTGAAAAGCTTGCTTATAAACTGAAGTGCGGAGAGCGCAGAATAATTGCATCAAGCGAGGTGCTCGCGTTATTCCTTGAAATATTCAAGCATCACGAGAAGGCTCTTTGCCGCGGTGCGGAGAGAAGCGGTGAAGCGTACGCGAGAACGGCGAGAGAGTATTTTGACGAGAATCTGCACCGTGAGATAAGCGTTGATTCGGTAGCACAGATGCTCGGAGTCAGCAGAAGCTACCTTTATAAGATGTTCGTGGGCGCGTACGGCGTGTCACCGCGCGCGTATTTATCAAATGCCCGTGTGTTGCGTGCAAAGGAGCTGTTATCTTCGGGGGACGGGAATATTTCGGAGATAGCACGTGAGGTAGGTTATGAGGATGTTCTCGAGTTCTCCAAGTTCTTCCATCGCAGGACGGGGATTTCGCCGAGTGAGTACAGAATGAAAAAAGGGCTATAAAATAAAAAAGGGGTTGCCATTCCTGCACTCTGGCAACTCCCGGGTGGCATGTCACGCTCCGAGTCTTGTCCTCATAAGATTGAGGGTCCTTCCCGTGACTTTCAGCCGAATTCTGCGACGCCTTTTGGTATCGCGCTATTCAATTATACAACATTTCTTTGCGTTTGTAAAGATGGAAAAATAGACAATTTTGAGCCCTGAGTTTTGTTGAATAAGTAGAAATTTTCCTAAATTTCAGAATTTGAAAAATATTTCGGATTTTTTTGAAAAAACGCTTGACAAAGTACGAATTTAGTGGTATAATACTACAGGATTTAAGCAGAATTTCCGTTCTCACCTTACCATAATTGAGTGCGTAAGGTTAATATAATTCTCCTTCCAGGAAGAGGAGTGTTGTATGCGTGCGGAGATTCTCCGTATGCATTTTTTGTTTTTGGAGGTATGAAGCCATAAAACCCAACAGTAAGGATTTGCCTATCAACGAGGAAATCAAGGCTACCGAGGTACGAGTTATTGGAACTAACAACGAGCAGGTAGGTGTAATGAAGATTGACGATGCTCGTAACTATGCCTACAACGCTGGCGTAGATCTCGTTCTTATCGTTCCTAATGCAACCCCTCCCGTTTGCCGTGCAATAGATTACGGTAAGTTCTGCTTCGAGCGTGACAAGAGGGAGAAGGAAGCCAAGAAAAAGCAGGTTATAGTTAAGGTAAAAGAGGTTCAGCTTTCCTGCCGTATCGAGCAGCACGATTTCGATACCCGTGTCAGCCACGCCAAGAAGTTCCTTGCAGAGGGAAACAAGGTTAAGGCTGTCGTTCGCTTCAAGGGCAGAGAAATGTCACATATGGAGCTTGGCCGCGAGGTAATTATGAAGTTCCAGGAGGCGTGCCGTGAATTCGGTGCAGCCGAGAAGAACCCCGTGCTCGACCGATGATTTATGTCTATCATTCTTTCGCCCGTTAAGCTGGACAAAAAATAATTTCATTTGTTAAAAAATAGGGGAAACCCGATAGAAAAGGAGAATAAAAATGGGAAAGATCAAGACCCACAAGGCATCCGCTAAGAGATTTTCTCTCACCGGTAGCGGAAAAGTAAAGATGTCGCACAACAACCACCGTCACAATCTCGGTCTCAAGACCGCAAAGCGTAAGAGTGGTCTCCGTAAGGGAGCTATTCTCAGCGAGTGCTTCGCACCTACCTACAGAACTCTTATTCAGAAGTAATAAGAAACGACAGAAAATTTGGAGGATGATATAAAATGGCAAGAGTTAAGGGCGCTATGATGACGCGCAAGAGAAGAAAGAGCATACTCAAGGCCGCTAAGGGTTACTGGGGTGCAAAGTCCAAGCATTTTAAGATGGCAAAGCAGGCCGTTCTCAAGAGCGGTAACTATGCATTTGCAGGCCGTAAGGCAAAGAAGAGAGATTTCAGAGCTCTCTGGATCACCAGAATTTCCGCACAGGCTAAGGTCTGCGGCATGAATTATTCTAAGCTTATGCACGGTCTTAAGGTTGCAGGTATCGATCTCAACCGTAAGATGCTTGCAGAGCTTGCAGTTTCCGATAAGGCTGCTTTCGCTGCTATCTGCGAGAAGGCTAAGGCTGCGCTTTAATAAAGATATACCCGCTTTACCTGCACGGTTAAGCGGGACTCTTTTTTTATCAAATACAAAAAACACGGTGAAGATATGAAAATCAGAAATGAGATTATAACAGCAAGAGCCAACCCTACTGTAAAATGGGCGGCATCACTGCTTGAAAAGAAGGGAAGACGAGAGTCGGAGAGCTTTATTGCCGAGGGCGAAAAGCTTACCCTTGAGGCACTTAAAGGTGGACTTGGGGTAACGCATGTGTTTATCGACGCCTCGAAAAGAGATAAGATTCTCCCTCGCGTTTTGGAATCGGCCGACTCGGAAAAGCACGATAGCACCCAAATCGTTTTCCTCGCAACGGACGTTTTTTCGAAAATTTCTACCGAAAAAGCGCCTCAAGGTGTAATTAGTGTAATAAAATATCTTGACTTTTTCTCTATTATGGATATAATATATAAGGAAGAGTTTTTTTTAGACGCGGACGAAAGAGCTCTTGCGCTATGCTCTGTGCGTGATCCCGGCAATCTCGGCTCGGTGATCAGAAGCGCGGTGGCGTTCGGAGTCGATCATCTCATTTTGAGCGAGGACTCTGCCGACGTATACAATCCCAAGACCGTCAGAAGCGCTATGGGAAGCCTGTTTAAGGTACGCATCAGCTACGTTAAGGACTTCGGCAGCTTTATAAAGGTTGCGCGTGAATGTGGAAGGCGCGTTTTTTCGGCAGAGCTTTCAGAGGGTGCTCGCTCCCTTGCAGAGACTCCGCTTCTGCCGTCGGATATCCTTGTTATAGGTAACGAGGGTCACGGCATTCCCGAGGATATTTCCGCACTCTGCGACGCGAGCGTGTATATCCCTATTTCGGATAAGACGGAGTCTCTTAATGCTTCGGTCGCTGCCGCCATATTTATGTGGGAGCAGGAAAAACTTTGATTTTACGAAAGGAATTTCGCTATGGATTCTCTCGTTTATTGGATATGGCTTTCGCTCGCCGCAACGCCGGACAGCGCAACCTTTCCGAGACTTCTTGCGTCGTTTGGTGATGCGAAAAGCGTCTACGACAGTGACGTGAAGAAAATCGGTGCCGTTATCGGTAACAACGCATCCGATAAACGTGCGCTCGCCGATAAGGATTTATCCAGAGCCTGCGAAATTCTTGAGTTTTGCAAAAAGCATAACGTGGGTATAACGGCTTATCCTGATGCAGATTATCCTGCACCTTTAAGAAAAATACCCACTCCGCCCGTGCTGCTTTATTATAGAGGCAGACTACCCGATTTTTCTAAAGGGGTCTACATAGCCTCCGTAGGCGCGCGCCACGTGTCGGATTACGGAAGGCGCACAGCGTTCAAGCTTTCTTATGACCTCGCTTGCTCGGGAGCTACTATCGTATCGGGAATGGCTATGGGTATTGACGGAGTATCGCACGCCGCAGCACTTGCCGCAGGCGCGCCCACCGTTGCTGTGCTCGGAAACGGAATAGATATATGCTATCCGCCGGGACATCTGACCCTTGCGCGCGAAATCGTGAAAAACGGGTGTGTGCTTACCGAATATGCGCCTAAAACACAGCCGACACGCTATTCCTTCCCGAGAAGAAACAGAATAATCAGCGGTCTCTCTGCGGCAACGCTCGTGGTTGAGGGCAATGAAAGAAGCGGCGCGTTAATTACCGCGCGTCACGCCGAGGCGCAGGGCAGAACAGTCTACGCCGTGCCCGGTGCGGCAGGTAATAAAAATAGCGAAGCATCAAATTTGCTTATCAAAAACGGTGCAAAGCTTGTCACCTGTGCAGAGGATATTATCAAAAATTTCAGCACGCCTGATACAGGACTCCTCTCTCCGTTCGGACTGAAGCAGTCGCTCCCCGTTGATTTGAGAGAGGTGCTTTCGGAGTATAAGATTATTGCCGTGGCGCAGAGTGATGATATTTTCATTCCGCCGCGAAGCAGGAGGGCTAAGGAGAAGCCTTTGGCCGTCAAGCAAAATGCTCCCACCGTGCCGAGCGCGAAAGGAAAGCAGGAGCCGCAAGTCGTAACCGACGCCCCTGTTGAGCAAAATGACAATATGATGCTCTTGAAGAAGGAACTCGCGCTTTATAAAAAGATACCGCTTGAGGGGTCTGCACCCATTGACGGTCTTGTGGATTCGGAGATGAATCTGCGTGAGGTTATGCGTATACTCCTTTCGCTGGAGATGAAGGGCTGTGTTAAGCTTCTTCCCGGTGATGCGGTTGAACGCAAATTAAGTTAAGAAAGGCAGCGGCTTTGCCGCTTTAAAGATAAATGTCAATACTTGTTATAGTTGAGTCGCCTGCAAAGGCGAATACCATAAAGGGCTATCTCGGCCAGAATTATAAGGTAATAGCCTCTAAAGGACATATAAGAGACCTGCCCAAAAGCACTCTCGGAATAGACGTCGAGAACGGATTCGAGCCCCATTACATCAACATAAGAGGTAAGGGCGACGTTATCGCAGAGCTTAAGAAGGAAGCGAAGCTTGCTTCCAAAGTATATCTTGCGACCGACCCTGACCGCGAGGGTGAGGCTATTTCCTGGCATATAGCAAATCAGCTCGGTATTCCTGCCGATAAGCCGTGCAGAGTTACCTTCAACGAGATAACCAAAACGGCGGTCAAGGAATCCATTAAGAATCCGAGAAAAATAAACGAGGATCTGGTAAATTCCCAGCAGGCGAGAAGAATACTCGACCGTCTCGTTGGCTTCAAGCTCAGCGAGGTTCTTTGGAAGAAGGTTAAGAGCGGACTTTCCGGCGGTCGCGTGCAGTCGGTTGCAACCAGGATAATTACCGAGCGCGAAAAAGAAATACGCGCCTTCGTTCCTCAGGAATATTGGACTGTAGAGGCAGAGCTTGTCGGTTCGGATTCCGAGCCGGTTTCGGTTCGCCTTTTCGGTGACAAAAAGGGAAAAATCAAGCTTTCTTGCGAAAATGATGCAAGAGAGGTTGAAGAAAAGATAAAGAACGGCGTATTTACCGTAAAGTCGGTTAAGCACGCTGTAAAGCATAAGCAGCCCGCGCCCCCCTTTACCACGTCTACCCTTCAGCAGGAGGCGTCCAAGCAGCTTGGCTTCCAGTCGCAGAAGATAATGAAGGTCGCGCAGGAGCTCTACGACGGTCTTAATCTCGGTGCGGAGTTTGGCGGTGTGCAGGGTCTTATCACTTATATGCGTACCGACTCTACGAGAATTTCTGCCGTTGCAGAGGAAGCAGCCGCAGCCTACATCAAGGAAAATTGGGGCGAGAATCTTTTGCCTCGCGCTACAAGGAGCTATAAAATGTCCGACGGAGCCCAGGACGCACACGAGGCAATCCGTCCGTCGAACGTTGCTATTCACCCGAAGCTCGTAAGGAAAATGCTTACCGGCGAGCAGTATAAGCTTTATAAGCTCATCTGGGAAAGATTTATTGCCAGCCAGATGGCGGCGGCGGTTCTCGATACCGTTTCTGTGGATATAGAAAACTCTGGTTATATATTCAAGGCAGGCGGATACGTTATAAAATCGCGCGGTTATCTTTCCGTTTATGATAACACGAGCGACGTAGAGCACGCAGAGGGCGATAGCGTTAGCCTTGCAAGGCTTCCCGTAATCGGAATGGGAGAAACGCTCGCTGTCAATAAAATACAGAAGGAGCAGCATTATACCGAGCCGCCCGTAAGATATACAGAGGCGTTGCTTATCAAGTTCCTTGAGGAAAACGGAATAGGCAGACCCTCTACCTATGCGCCTATTATTTCTATAATTATCTCGCGCGATTACGTAAAACGCGACGGAAAATCTCTTGTCGCAACTCCTCTTGGAGAAATCACGACCGAGTTTATGAGGAATAATTTCCCCGAGATAATAGACTATGAGTTTACCGCTTCTATGGAGTCGAAACTCGACTCAATCGAGAGCAAGGAGAACACCATTTTAGGTGTAATTTCGGATTTTTATAAGAATTTTGAAAGAGAGCTTATCGAAGCGGCAAAAGAGGATAAAAAGGAGCGCTACACCGTTCCGCAGGACGAGAGTGACGTTGTATGCGAGCTTTGCGGAGCTCGTATGGTGTATAAAAACGGACGCTTTGGAAGATTCCTTGCCTGTCCGAGTTATCCCGAGTGCAAGAATACCAAGGCTGTGGATAAGGACGGCAACATTTCGGAGCCCGTAGTTAAGGCACCCGAGCTTGCAGGCTTTAAGTGCGAGCTTTGCGGAGCCGAGATGGTTGTACGCAGCGGAAGATACGGAACGTTTTTCGCTTGCTCGAATTATCCGACCTGTACCTTTACAAAGCAGAAGGTGAGCGATACGGGCGTATCCTGTCCCATCTGCTCCTCTAAGGTTGTTGCAAGACACGGAAAGGGCAGAATGCTCTTTTACAGCTGCGAGAAATATCCTGAGTGCGACTTTTCCTCTTGGGATATGCCTCTTACCGAAAAATGTCCGAGCTGCGGTGAAATGCTTTATTACCGCAAGAGCCGTAAGAGCGTAATTTGTAAAAAGAACGACTGCGGCTATAAGCGCGAGGAAGAGATGACGGTAATAGAATGATGGCTGATATTCAAAAAATCCGAATAATCGGAGCAGGTCTTGCCGGTTGTGAGGCAGCTTGGCAGGCGGCAAAGCTCGGTGTTTTCGTTGAGCTTTATGAGATGTAGCCGGAAAAGAAGTCTCCTGCACACCATAGCGAGGGATTTGCCGAACTCGTTTGCTCCAATTCGCTTCGCTCTAACGACACGAGTAACGCAGTAGGACTTCTTAAGGAAGAAATGCGTCTTATGGGCTCGCTTATAATGGAAGCGGCGTATGCTACCGCGGTGCCTGCCGGCTCGGCTCTTGCCGTTAACCGTGAGCTTTTCAGCGATTATATAACTAAAAAAATAAATGAAAATCCTTTAATAAGCGTTGTTCGCAGAGAGGTTACCGAGATACCAAAGGATGGAATCACCGTAATAGCCTCAGGTCCTCTTACCTCTGAGCAGCTCGCCTCTGCTATTTCAGAATATACGGGTGGTACGGAGCTACATTTCTTCGATGCGGCGGCTCCTATCGTTGATTTTTCGAGCGTGGATACAAACAAGGCGTTTTTTGCCTCGAGGTACGGAAAGGGAGACCCGTCCGATTACCTTAACTGTCCGATGACAAGGGAGGAATACGATGCGTTTTACAACGCTCTCGTCTCGGCTAAAACCGCACCGCTTAAGGCGTTTGACAAGGAGCTTCAAGAGGATCTTACCGTTTTTGAGGGGTGTATGCCCGTTGAGGTGGTGGTTTCAAGAGGCTACGATACGCTTCGCTTCGGTCCGATGTAGCCCGTCGGCTTGCCTGACCCCAAGACGGGCGAGGATGCGTTTGCTACCGTGCAGCTTCGCCGTGAAAATATAGAGGGAACTATGTATAACCTCGTAGGATTCCAGACGCACCTTACCTTTGCGGAGCAAAAACGGGTGTTTGGAATGATTCCGGGACTTGAAAATGCGGAATTTTTCAGATACGGAGTTATGCACAGAAATACCTATCTTAATTCTCCGGGCTTCCTTACACCGATTTATTCGGTGAAGAATAACGAAGATCTCTTCTTCGCAGGACAGATGACCGGTGTTGAGGGCTACGTTGAGTCTGCATCGTCCGGCTTTGTCGCTGGTGTTAATGCCGCTATGCGCGCTTTGTCGCGTGAGCCGGTAATCTTCCCGAAGGAAACAGAGATAGGCGCGCTGGCATTTTACGTCAGCGAGGGAGGTGTGAGCTCTCATTTTCAGCCAATGAATGCAAATTTCGGTATAATCGCACCGCTTGATAAAAAAGTAAAAGGAGGAAAGAAATTCAGAAACGAGGCGTATGCCTTGCGATCTCTTGAGACTATCAGGGAAAGATTTTTGAATTTCGATTTACTATGAAAATACTTATCGACGCAATGAGCGGTGATAACGCACCGCTTGAGATACTAAAAGGCGCTGAATGGGCAAAGAGAGAGTTTAAAGAGCACAGCATTATGCTCGTAGGCGACGAAAACGTTATATCGGACGTTGCCGTAAAGAATGAAATTGATATATCCGGCATTGAAATTATACACGCATCTTCTGTTATCACGATGGAGGATAGCCCCCTTTCCGTCGTAAGAGACAAGAAGGATTCCTCGATGAGCGTTGGCTGTAAGACGCTTTCCAAGGGAGAGGTCGATGCCTTCGTCAGCGCGGGAAATACCGGCGCGCTTATAACCGGTGCCACAATAATCGTAAGAAGAATCGTGGGAATTAACAGAGCGGCAATAGCGTCTATTCTTCCGCTTTCCACACCCGTGCTTCTTATGGACTCGGGTGCAAACCTTACGGTTTCCTCGGATAATATATGTCAGTTTGCGTTTATGGGCGCGAAGTATATGGAAATGATATACGGTATAGATCGCCCCAAGATCGGTCAGCTCAATAACGGTACCGAGTACAACAAGGGTAACCTTTTGCAGACCGAGTCCTATCAGCTTCTTTCGGAGTGCGGACTCAATTTCGTCGGAAACGTTGAGGCAAAGGAAGTGCCGTTCGGTGTTTGCGACGTTCTCGTGACCGACGGATTTACAGGTAACATCTTCCTTAAGACGATAGAGGGAATGGGTAAATTCCTTATGCATAATCTTAAGGACGTCCTTACCACCAACCTTGTTACCAAGGTTTCAACCCTTACAATGAAGGATAAAATCAAGGATATGAAGCGCCGCTTCGATTCATCGGAGCACGGAGGCGCACCGCTCCTCGGTATATCCAAGCCTGTTATAAAGGCGCACGGTTCTTCCGATGCCAAGGCAATCAAGAATGCGGTTCGTCAGGCAATATTCTTCGTTGAGACGGGCATAAATCACGATATAACCATTTTCGCGGCGGATTACGACGATAAGAAGCTTATTGCCGACGCGGAAAAGAATATGGAAGTATAAAAATGCAGTAAAGGAGAATCGGAGTGGCGATAGGTAAGGATTCCTTAGAGCTTCAGGGAAGGCTCGGATACGAATTTAATAATATTGCTTACCTCGACTGCGCTCTGACTCATTCATCCTATACCAACGAGCAAAGACTTCGAGGTATAAAGGCACCATCTAACGAGAGGCTTGAATTCCTTGGAGATGCCGTGCTCGGACAGGTTATTTCCGAATATCTCTATAAGGAGTTTCCGAACTACCGTGAGGGCGCACTGACTAAAATGCGTCAGCAGCTTGTGTGTGAAAAAACGCTTTTTCGGGTAGCGTCAAAGCTTGCCCTTGGCGAGTATGTCAACATAGGCAGAGGCGAGGAACTGACCGATTGCCGAAAGAGACCTAAAATTCTTGCCGATTCTCTCGAGGCGATTATAGCAGCCGTTTATCTCGACTCTATTCGCAGCGATACCGATGCACCGAAAAGGCTTATCGAAAGTCTGTTCCGTACAGAGATAGATTCTCTTGCTACAAGGCAGAAGACAGACTATAAAACGATGCTTCAGCAGCTTGCAGAGCAGGACGGAAGTGCGATTCTCGAGTATCGCGTTGTTTCGGAGATAGGTCCAGAGCACGAGAAAACCTTTACGGTCGTGGCTCTTATGAACAATAACGAGGTCGGCAGAGGAACCGCTCCGACGAAAAAGCAGGCGGAGATGGAGGCTGCGCGCCTTGCGCTCCTGCTATTCGGAGTGCCGTTATGAAGAAGCATATAAATATTCCCGTATTTATCCCTCATCTCGGCTGCCCCAATCAGTGCGTTTTCTGCAATCAGAGAACTATATCGGGTGTATCGGAGTTTGACCCAGGCGCGCTTTCGGATATTATTGACACAGCACTTTCGACTGCGGGTGAGGATACCGAGGCGGAGATTGCATTCTTTGGCGGCTCATTCACGGGAATAGAGCCGGAGCTTATGGAAAGGCTGCTTTCCGTAGCATATGAGTACGTAAAGCTTGGCAGAGTGAGTTCGATCCGTTGTTCAACTCGCCCCGATTATATAGACGAGAAAATTCTTTCAACTCTTCGGCGCTACGGTGTAAAGGTTATAGAGCTTGGTCTGCAGAGTGCTGACGATGATGTTCTTCATATCACAAAGCGCGGTCATAGCTTTTCAGACGAGGAGCGCGCGGTACGGTTGATAAAGGAGTCGGGCTTTACGCTCGGCGGCCAGATGATGATTGGCCTTCCTGGCTCTACTCCGGAGAGCGAAATGGAGACGGCGGAGTTTATTATAAATTCCGGTGCATCTTTGGCAAGAATTTATCCAACCGTGGTATTTCGCGGCACAGAGCTTGCGGATTTGACCGAGCGAGGGATTTATACTCCTCTCGGAATAGACGAGGCGGTAGAACGCTCGGCAAGAGTTCTTGAAAGATTCATAGATGCAGGCGTTGAGGTAATCAGAATAGGACTTCACTCAAGTGAGAGTCTCGTCTCCGATAAAACCTATCTTGCAGGTCCAAACCATCCGGCTCTCGGAGAGTTGGTTATAAATAAACTTTACTACAACAAAATTTTCGGTGCGGCATCGGAGATGTGCTTATCGTCCGACACCGTGCTCTCGGTGCGTGTTTCCCGAGGCTCGCTTTCAAAGGCGATAGGGCAGGGGCGCGTTAACCGAATTGCGCTTACCAAAAATCTCGGTATACGTGACGTTCGCTTTACCGAGTCCGACAGTCTTGTCGGTTATGAAATCTTACTCGAAAACGAGGAAAAGAAATGTACTTAAAATCACTTGAGCTACACGGCTTTAAATCATTTCCCAATAGAACGGTGCTTTCATTTGAGCGCGGAGCGACCGTAATCGTCGGACCTAACGGAAGCGGAAAGTCTAACATTTCCGATGCTATGCGTTGGGTTCTCGGCGAGCTTTCGAGCCGTAATCTTCGCGGAACGAAGATGGAGGACGTTATATTTGGAGGAACCGACGAGCGTCGTCCGATGGGCTTTGCAGAGGTTACGGTAACCTTCGATAATTCCGATACCGAAAACAGGCTTGATTCGGAATTTGACGAGGTTGTCGTCACTCGTCGTTACTATCGTACGGGCGAGAGCGAATATCTTATAAATCGCCAGCCCAGAAGACTGAGAGATATATACGAGCTCTTTATGAATACGGGTGTTGGCCGTGAGGGTTATTCTATAATCGGTCAGGGTAAAATAGCCGAGATAATTTCTAAAAAGAGCGACGAGAGAAGAAATATATTTGAAGAGGCGGCGGGTATTTCGAAGTACCGCCACAGAAAAGAAGAGTCCGAAAGAAAGCTGAAGGCAACGCAGGAAAACCTCGACAGAGTCAACGATATTCTTTCGGTGCTTGCAGAGCGCGTAGGCCCTCTTGAGAAGGAAGCCGAGAAGGCTAGAAAGGGTCTTGCACTTTACGAGGAAAAGAAAAGAGCAGACGTATCGCTCTGGCTCTTTGATACGAAGAAAATACGCGAGGACGTTATCGAGGCAGAAAAGGCGCTTAAGCTTTCAAAGCACGAGCTTGAGATAGTAGACCAGCTTATTTCCGAGCTCGAGGCGCAAAACGATGCGATATACGAAAAGGCGCAGTCCAACAAGCTCCTTTCCGAGCAACTGCTCGAGGAGATAAGACTCAGCACCGAAAAGCTTCACCAGCTTGATAACGCTTTACGCGTTGCAGAGTCTGACTTTGCTCACTCCAGAGAGCTCACAGCGCAGTGCGAACGCAGAATTTCGGAGCTCGACGGCTCTATTTCCGCGCTTGTCACTAACCGAGAGGAGTACGAAAAGAGGCGCGCCGACGCTGAGACGAAGCTTAAGACCTATCTTGATACAAGACTTGAGATTCTTGCAGAGCAGCAGAAGCTCATTTCGGCGATAGAGAAAATAAAGGGCGAGCTCACCGAGGCGCTTGACGAGCTAACGGTAGAGGAAAATTCTCTTACCAGCCTTAAGGTCAGAATAGACGTTCTTGAAAATTCGAAGGTCAGCGACGGAACAAGGTCGCTCGATATAGAAAAAGAAATAGCAAAATATGAGGAGGAGGGCAAGGCTCTCAAGGAGGAGGCTGACAGGTGCGAGAATGCCGCGTCGGGCATCAAGACGAGTATTGCCGAGAAGGAAGCCATCATTACCGAGGCGCAGACGAGCGTTGACTCGCTTACCGCCGAGCGCGACGAGCTTCTCTCCGTCCTCAATACGGATAAGGTTGAGCGCGATACGCTTTCCGAGCGTGCGGACGCGCTCCAGAGAATGAACGAGCATTTTGACGGTTATATCGAAAGCGTTAAGTTCGTTATGCGCGAGTACGGAGCAGGTAAAATTTCAGGTTCCGGAAAAATCCACGGTCCTCTCTCAACTCTTATAAATGTTGATAAGGACTATATAACCGCAATAGAGACGGCGCTCGGCTCCAGTTTGCAGAACATCGTTGTAGACAACGAGGATACCGCTAAGGCGGCAATATACGCCCTTAAGCGTGCAAACGCCGGCAGAGCGACCTTCTATCCCATAAGCGCAATCAAGCCTTATACCGAAACCGAAGAAATTCGTGAAGCAAAGAAGCTTTCCGGATTTGTTGGACGCGCTGATACGCTTGTTGGCTCGGGTCCGGAGTATCGCTCGGTTATAGAGTGGCTGCTGCTCCGTACGGTGGTGTTTGACAACATAGAAAACGCATCTGTTGCCGCAAAGAAGCTGCGTTACAGAGTTAAGATAGTTACTCTCGACGGTCAGATAATCAATACGGGCGGTGCTTTCACCGGTGGTAGCACGAAGCGCGACAGCGGTATACTTTCAAGAGTAAGCACGATTAACGAGCTTAAGACGAGAGCAGACGCTCTTACAAAGAAGATAGAGGAAAACGGGAAGACTCTTGCGGATATCGAGGAGCGCCTTACAGATGCAAAGGAAACGCAGAAAAATGCAGAGTCCGAAAAGGAGCTTTTGTTTGTACTTTCGCGCTCGGAGTTTGCAGCTCTTGATAATGCAAATGCCAAGTATAATGCAAACCGCGACATTATAGAAAAGCTCACGGGAGATTATCAGAATCTTCTTAACCAGCAGACAGAGGCGGCAGAGGAGATTGTACGTCTCAACGCCGATTATAACGCTAATCTCGAAAGAATAGAGGCACTTAAGGCGTTCAGAGGTAAAAAGAGCGAAGAAATGGGCGTTCTCGATGAGAAGAGCGACGAGCTTGGCTCTAAGGCTAACGACGTCTATATTAAGGCTACCGAGTCTAAAAAGGACGTGGAAGCCATCGAGGAGCTTATCGCTTCGACCAATGCGAGAATTGCAGACTACGAGGCTGATAAGGCTGCTCAGAACGCCAGAATCGCCGAGCTTGCACAGAGACGCGACGATATAGACGCAAAGCAGAACGAGGGCAAGGACGAGTATAGATCCCTTGAGGCTCAGATAGACGAGCTCCGCGACAAGCGCTTGAAGGTTGAGAGCGGAAGCGACGAGTTTGAGCGCGAGCTTGCGGATATACGCGTCAAGATACGCGAAAAGACCTCGAGCCGTCAGGTATCGTATGAGTTCGTTATCAAGAACGAGAACCGTCTTGAGCAGCTTTGCGAGAGACAGGATAAGCTCGGTTCTCAGCTTTGGGACGATTACGAAATCACCTACGAGCAGGCGGTTGCTCTTGAATATCCGCCCGTAACGGCTGAAAATCACGACGAGGTAGAGGCGTATCGCGCAAGCTGTCGCGCTAAGCTTCGTAACCTCGGAAGCTATAATCCCGGCGCTATCGAGGAATATGCAGAGGTCAAGACGAAGTACGTCGACCTTAATACGCAGTTCGTGGATCTGACGAAATCCTACGAGGAGCTTAACGATATTATCGCAAGGCTCGAGATAGAGATGCGTACGAGCTTTATAGATGCCTTTGAGGCAATAAACCGCAATTTCGGAATAACCTTTAAGGAGCTTTTCGGCGGCGGTAACGCAGAGCTTTCGCTTACCGATCCCGAGGACGTTCTTACTTCCGGTATCGAAATTAAGGCGGCGCCTCCCGGTAAGATTATCAAGAGCCTGTCGCTCCTTTCCGGTGGAGAGCAGTCCTTCGTTGCGATAGCCTTGCTGTTTGCAATACTCAAGGTAAATCCGACGCCGTTCTGCATTCTCGACGAGATAGAGGCGGCGCTCGACGAGGTTAACGTATTCCGCTTCGGCGAGTACATTAAGAAATTTGACGACGGAACTCAGTTCATACTTATCACACACCGTCGCGGTACGATGGAAATCGGAGACCGTCTGTACGGCGTTACCATGCCTCAGAGAGGTATCTCTCAGGCTATCGAGCTGAACGTCAATGAAATAGAAGGAAAGCAAAAGGAGTTGCTCGATGGGGTTCTTTGACAAACTGAAGCAGGGGCTTTTTAAAACAAAAAATGCAATAGTGGGAAAGATTGACGCTCTTCTCAAGAAATTCGTGAAGGTTGACGAAGATCTTTTTGACGAGCTTGAGGAGCTCTTGATTTCTGCGGATATAGGAGTTAATACAACGGAGCGTATTTTAGACGAGCTTCGCGAGATTGCAATTGATAATCGCATTAAAAATCCTGAGGAAATAAAGGTAGAGCTCTTTAAGATACTTCGCTCTATGATAGGCGAGCACGAGCCCCTTAATCTTTCGACCAAGCCTTCCGTTATACTTGTAATCGGTGTAAACGGAGTCGGTAAGACTACCTCGATAGGCAAAATGGCAAACGAGCTTAAATCCGAGGGCAAAAAGGTTGTTGTTGCTGCGGCTGATACCTTCAGAGCCGCAGCGGCAGAGCAGCTCACCGTCTGGTGCGAAAGAGCAGGGGTTGATATTGTTAAGCAGAATGCGGGTGCAGACCCTGCGTCGGTCGTTTTTGACGCGATAAACGCGGTTAAGAGCCGTGGGGCTGACGTTTTGATTATTGACACCGCAGGAAGACTTCACAACAAGAAAAATCTTATGGACGAGCTTGCGAAAATTGACAGAGTCATATCGCGCGAGCTTCCGGATTCCGCAAAGGAAACGCTTCTCGTGCTCGATGCTACGACCGGTCAGAACGCGGTAATGCAGGCAAAGGAGTTCAAGGAAGCGTCCAAAATTACCGGCCTCGTGCTTACCAAGCTCGACGGCACGGCAAAGGGCGGTATAGTGATTTCTATACGACAGGAGCTCAATATACCCGTTAAGTTTATAGGCGTTGGCGAAAAGATTGACGATATGAAGACCTTTGATGCAAAGGAATTCGCCGGAGCGCTTTTTGAAAATTCATAAGGAGTTATCTATGCTAACGAGTAAAGAGAGAGCGTATCTTCGCTCTTTGTCACAGAATTTAGATACTATTTTCCAGATAGGAAAGGGCGGAATCAGCGAGGAAACCGTAAATCAGATAGGAAACGCGCTTGAGGCAAGAGAGCTTATAAAGGCTCGGGTGCTTGACAACAGCGGATATACCGCACGCGAGGCAGCAGAGGCTATTGCAGAGGCTACCGGTGCAGACGTGGTTTCCTGTGTTGGCACGAAGTTCGTTCTTTATCGGGAATCCAAAAAGAAAAAGCGTATTGAGCTATGAGGAAAATAGCCCTTTACGGAGGAACTTTCAGTCCTCCGCATATAGGTCACGTTGAAGCGGCGCGTGCGTTTTACGAGACGGTAAAGCCTGATGAGCTCTTGATAATTCCCACGGCAACGCCGCCTCATAAATCCTATCAGGCAGAGGCAAGCACCGATGACAGAATGGAAATGTGCAGATTGGCGTTTTCTTCCGTCGACGGAGCGAGAGTTTCGGATATGGAGATAAAAAGGGGAGGGAAAAGCTACACTTACCTCACCCTCGAGGAGCTCTCCTCGCCCGATACTGAGCTCTACTTTTTGTGCGGTACGGATATGCTTCTCACTCTTGACGGGTGGCGCTGCTTTGAGAAAATCTTCGCTCTTGCAACGATAGTTTTCGTGCGCAGGGAGTCAGATGAAGACATAACCGCCTCGCTCGCCGAAAAGGTTAATGAATACCGAGCTCTCTACGGAGCGAAAATAATCGAGATTAAAAACGAGGTGTTTGAAATCTCCTCGAGCGATTTGAGGCTTGCTATAAAAGAAGGGCGAGCCGTTACAATGCTCCCAGAAAGCGTGCTTGAGTATATAGAAACCCGAGGGCTTTACCGATGAAAATAACAGAAGAATCACTCGGAGCTTTAAGAGAAAATCTCAGGACGAGACTTTCCGAGCATCGCTACAAGCACACTCTCGGAGTGGAGCGCGCAGCTGTAAGAATCGGTGAATACTGTCTTCCCGATAAGCTCCCCGAGCTCCGTGCGGCGGCATTGCTTCATGACGTGGCAAAAGAGATCGAAATCGAAAAACAAAGAGAAATTCTTAGGCAGATTAGCGGCGTCACCGAGTCCGACCTTCTTTCTGTGCCAGTCTATCATTCTCTTTTAGCGCCGTATGTAATCGAAAAAGAATATGCTGAATTTGCATTCGAGCCCATTCTCAGCGCCGTAAGATATCATACGACGGCGTCTGCGGATATGTCTCTTTTTGATGAGATAATTTTCGTTGCCGATTTTATAGAGGATACTCGGGATTACACCGCGTCTATTCAGGAGCGTGCCCGACTTTACGAGGCGCTTTCTTCTTCGAAAACCGTCGATGAGGCGGTGATGTGCCTTCACTATTCGGTGATTTTAATTCTTGAATTCACCGTTTGCTACCTGAAATCAAAAAACAAGTATATAAATGAAAGAACCGTTCTTGCGCTCGATTCTCTGACCAAGAGGTATTCTGCGCACTTTACGGAGGGTAAATAAATGTTAGAAAAAGAAAATGCAGAACTCAAAAACGTAGATTCCGACGTCCTTGCCAAGGAGGTTGTAAAAATTCTTCTTGAGAAGAAGGCTCTCGACGTAAAGCTTTTCTCCGTCAAGGATAATGCGAGCATTACGGATTTTTATGTTAATGCTACGGGAAGATCTTCCACTCAGGTTGCCTCGCTTGCTGATGACGTTGACCGTCTTCTCTCCGAAAGAGGCAGAAACGCGCTGAGAGTGGAGGGCAGAGCAGGTAACGCGTGGATACTGGTGGACTACGGCGACGTAATAGTAAACGTTTTTGACAGACCCTCAAGAGAGTTTTACAGTTTTGACAGACATCTTCCTGCGGAAGGGGAAATAGATATCTCCGACCTTGTCGCAGAGGTTGATAAAAAATTTGAATTAAATTAAGCAAAGGAATAATAAAATGCTCTACGATTACAAAAACATTGAAGCCAAATGGCAGAAGAGATGGGACGATGCCCACGCATTTGAGGCAAAGCAGGACTATACGCTTCCGAAATACTTTGCTCTCGTCGAATTTCCTTATCCCTCGGGTCAGGGGCTGCACGTAGGACACCCCCGTCCTTACACTGCGCTTGATATAGTTTCGAGAAAGAAGAGAATGCAGGGCTATAACGTTCTTTTCCCCATGGGTTGGGATGCGTTCGGTCTTCCTACCGAGAACTATGCAATCAAGAACAAAATTCACCCCCGCATCGTTACCGAAAACAACGTTGCTCGCTTTAAGTCTCAGCTTAAGGCTCTCGGTCTTTCCTTTGATTGGGCAAGAGAAATAAACACCACCGACCCCGATTACTATAAGTGGACTCAGTGGATATTCGTTCAGCTCTTCAAGAAGGGCCTTGCATACAAGAAGGAGATGGCTGTAAACTTCTGTACCTCTTGTAAGGTCGTTCTTGCTAACGAGGAAGTAGTAAACGGCGTATGTGAGAGATGTGCCTCTCCCGTTATTAGAAAGGTAAAGAGCCAGTGGATGCTCAAGATTACCGAGTATGCAGACAGACTTATTTCGGGTCTTGACGGACTCGATTTCATAGAGAGAGTTAAGACTCAGCAGATAAACTGGATAGGTAAGTCGAAGGGCGCGGAAATCGACTTCGCGACCACCGCAGGCGAGAAGCTTCGCGTTTATACCACCAGATGCGATACGCTTTTCGGCGCGACGTATATGGTTATTGCTCCCGAGCACCGCTTCGTTTCCGAGTGGAAGCATCTTATAAAGAATTACGACGAGGTAGAGAAGTATCAGGCTCTTGCTGCAAAGAAGTCCGACTTTGAGAGAACCGAGCTCGTAAAGGAGAAGACCGGCGTTGAGCTTATCGGTGTGAAGGCTATTAACCCTGCAACCGGTAAGGAGATTCCCATCTTTATTTCCGACTACGTTCTTGCAGGCTACGGCACGGGTGCTATCATGGCGGTTCCTGCTCACGATACCCGTGACTGGGAGTTCGCAAAGAAGTTCAACCTTCCTATTATCGAGGTTGTAGCCGGCGGTGACGTCGAGAATGAAGCATTTACTGACGTTGAAACCGGAAAGCTTGTTAATTCCGGCTTCCTTAACGGTCTCGAGGTTGAGGATGCAAAGGCTAAAATGGTTGAATTCCTTGAAAAGGAAGGCATAGGAGCCGAGCGCGTAAACTTCAAGCTTCGTGACTGGGTGTTCTCCCGTCAGAGATATTGGGGAGAGCCTATTCCTCTCGTAAATTGCGAGAAGTGCGGTTGGGTAACAATTCCCGAGGAGGAGCTTCCTCTTACGCTCCCCGACGTAGATTCCTACGAGCCTACCGAGAACGGAGAATCCCCTCTTTCTCTTATGACCGATTGGGTTAACTGCTCCTGCCCCAAGTGCGGCGGCAGAGCACAGCGCGAGACCGACACTATGCCTCAGTGGGCAGGCTCGTCCTGGTATTTCCTTCGTTACTGTGACCCTAATAATAACAATGCTCTTGCATCGGCAGAGGCGCTTAAGTATTGGATGCCCGTTGACTGGTACAACGGCGGTATGGAGCATACCACTCTTCACCTTCTTTACTCGCGCTTCTGGTCCAAGTTCCTCTACGACATAGACACCCTTCCTTATCCCGAACCCTACCTCAAGCGTACGAGCCACGGTATGATTCTCGGTGAGAACGGTGAGAAAATGTCCAAGTCTCGCGGAAACGTTGTAAATCCCGACGATATCGTTAACGATTACGGTGCAGACACCATGCGCCTTTACGAAATGTTTATCGGTGACTTCGAGCAGGCAGCACCCTGGAATCCTCAGTCTATCAAGGGTTGTAAGAGATTCCTTGAAAGATTTATGAACCTTGTTGATATTGCTGACGGTGAGGGCGCTACTCCCGAGCTTGAAAAGCACATTCACAAGCTTATAAAGAAGGTAACCTCTGACATAGACAATATGAAGTTTAACACTGCTATCGCTGCTATGATGGCAACCGTTAATACCGTTTACGAGGTAGGAAAGATTACAAAGACCGACCTTAAGACCCTCGCTACCGTGCTCGCTCCCTTCGCGCCTCACGTTGCAGAGGAGGTTAACGAGCTTCTCGGCGGAACCGGGCTTATCTCTCTTGCTCCTTGGCCCGTATACGATGAGGCTAAGTGTGGAGACGACATTCTCGAGATGCCCGTTCAGATAAACGGAAAGGTTCGTACGGTAATTTCTATATCCAAGACTGCAACCAAGGACGAAATACTTGCAATAGTTAAGTCCGACGAGAAGATTGTGTCTGCTCTTGAAGGAAAGAGCATAGTCAAGGAAATAGTCGTTCCCGGAAAGATTATCAATATCGTAGTTAAATAATACTGAGAAGAAGGCGGCATTCGTGCCGCTTTCTTCTTTTAGAATGATGGTCCTGCGCCCGTCACTTTTTATTTTCAAAAAAACTTAGATTTTTTTCCAAAAGCTCTTGACATTCAATTCTTTTTGTGTTATTATATATAGGCTTGAATACGAAATGCGAGTGTAGTTCAATGGTAGAATTCCAGCCTTCCAAGCTGGTCGCGTGGGTTCGATTCCCATCACTCGCTCCAAATGCGCCCTTAGCTCAGTGGATAGAGTGCCCGGCTACGAACCGGTAGGTCGAAGGTTCGAATCC
>JAZOMD010000054.1:0-5767 GCA_045653745.1 Eubacteriales bacterium
GTCGATATGCTTCGCTACGCTCAGCTCGATATATTTGCCTTGCGGCAAATTCGATATAACCGTCCTTGCGGTCGGTTTCGATATGATATTCGCCTGTTTTTCTCGTGCGAAGCACATATCGAGTCCGTAAGGACATATCGAGCATGAAATGCGTATCGATCGCCGTAGGCGAATATCGATGCGTAGTGTCCTTAAGGGCACTACGCTCACGCGAGAGCTCTTTTTTTGTCGTTTATTTAATTAAGCGTTTTCGGAACTGTTATCAATGCTTGCAGGGGTGCGGTTGGTTATGTACTTGATACCAAAGAGAGTACCGATCATAACTGCTACACCGAGAGGCAGGCAGATCCAAACGTTCTGAACGAATCCGGAGATAACGAACATTATAAAGGATACCGCCGCAACCGTGATAGCGTAGGGCATCTGCGTCGATACGTGGTTGATGTGGTTGCACTGACCGCCTGCAGAGGACATAATGGTAGTGTCCGAGATGGGGGAGCAGTGGTCACCGCAAACTGCACCTGCAAGGCAGGCAGACATACCGATGATAAGGAGCTCGGAGCCTGCAGGGAAGATAACCGTAACGATGGGAATAAGAATACCGAAGGTTCCCCAAGAGGTACCGGTTGCAAATGCAAGCACGCAAGCAACGAGGAAGATGATAGCAGGAAGGAACATACCGAGTGCCTCGGCAGAGCCGGACATAAGGTCGCCTACGAAGTACTTTGCACCAAGACCGCTCGTCATATTCTTAAGACCGGTTGCAAAGGTAAGGATAAGGATAGCAGGGACCATCGCAACAAAGCCCTTGGGAACGCAGTCCATAGCCTCTTTGAAGTTGACAGCCTTTCTCGCTACGAGATAAACCATAATAGCGACAAGAGCAATCAGACCGCCCCAAGGAAGACCAACCGTTGCATCGGTGTTTGCAAACGCGTCAACGAAGCTCTCACCGTCAAGTATGCCGCCGACGTAAACGAGAGCGAATACCGAGAATACGATAAGGAATACGATGGGAAGCACGAGGTCGAAAACTCTGCCCTTTGAGGAGGGTTCTTCGTCGGGAACCTCGTTCTTTTCGCCCGAAGTGTAAAGATCACCGTACAAAATAGCGTTCTGCTCGTGGCGCTTCATAGGTCCGTAGTCAAACTTCATAAGCGAAATTGCAACTACGAATACAAGGGTGAGAAGCGAGTAGAAGTTGTAGGGAATAGCCTTTATAAAGAGCGAAAGACCCTGTCCTTCCTCGGCATAAGCTGCAACCGCAGCCGCCCAGCTCGAGATGGGAGCTATCATACAAATGGGAGCAGCAGTAGCGTCGATGATGTAGGAGAGCTTAGCTCTCGATACCTTCTTGCTGTCGCAAACGGGGCGCATAACCGAGCCGACCGTCAGACAGTTGAAGTAGTCGTCGATGAAGATAAGAACGCCGAGAACGAAGGTGGCGAGCATAGCGCCGACTCTCGTCTTGATGTGCGTCTTCGCCCAGTTACCGAAGGCTACCGAGCCGCCGGCCTTGTTAACAAGGGCAACTATAATTCCGAGCTCTACGAGGAATACGAAGATTCCTGCGGTATCTGCAACCGCCGTGATTATACCGTCGGAGATAGCAGCGTCCACCGAGCCGGTGAAGGAGAAGTCGGAATAAAGAATTGCACCCGAAAGGATACCGACGAAAAGCGAGCTGTAAACCTCTTTAGTGATAAGTGCAAGACCTATTGCGATAACAGGGGGTAAAAGTGCCCAGAGAGTTCCGCGCATCTTTCCGCTTCCCTCACAGGTCTCACAGTCAACGAGTACGTCGCAAGCAGCGCCGTCTACCGTACCGGTGCCCTCACATTCGGAGCAGGTCACCTGACCCTCGCCGCTACAATCGGGACAGGTTACAGTGCCGTTAGCAGCACCCGTAAAGCCTGCAACCGTCATGAGGACGATGATCACCAGTGCCGCTACGGCAAGGACGATCTTTTTAGTTTTACTCATAAAATCCTCCAAAATTTTAATAATATGTTAAAAGTATATCACATCATTTTTAATAATTCAATAGTTTTTAGCGCATTTTTTTATAAAACTTGTAAAAAAATCCTAAAAGAGTGAGGGAAATGGCGGAAAAAGCAATGCTTTTTTTCGCCTGATTTTAAATCATCGCCTTGCTCTTTTGAAGGTCGCTCGGTATTCGCTCGGGGAAACGCCCGTCTCCTTTTTGAATACTCCTGCAAAATTCGAGGTATCCGAAAACCCGCATTTCCGTCCGATTTCCTCAACGGACAGCTCCGTGCCGACGAGAAGTCCCATAGCTCTGTAGAGCTTCATTCTCTACGCAGAGAGGCGGACAGCGCATCGGGTATTTTGAGCTGATAACAACACAATAATAAAAGCCGTGTGCTATGCAGGTTTGCATTGAGCACACGGCTTTCCTTTACCCGAGAAGGGTGTCGAGATATTTCTTTAATTTTTTTGCGTCACCGTCAAAGACGTATCCGTGTATTCCGCAGTCTTCAGCTCCGCGTATGTTCTTTTCGCTGTCGTCGATGAATAGCGTTTCCGAGGGCACTATTTTGCACTCATTACAGAGGTGCTCGAATATTTTGCGCTCGGGCTTTACGAAGCCGCACACCCCCGAGTAAATCCTTTTCTCGAAAAGGGGAAGGCAGGGTATCTCCGCCTCGTGCTCGACAAAATAGGTACAGACGTTCGAGAGAAGAAAAACCTTCACGCCGTATTTATCCTTCGCGTAACCGACAAGCTCGGGCATTCCCTCAATCTCGGGAATGTTGTATATCCAGTCGTAGTAAATGCGTTCAGCTGTTTCGTATAGGCGCTCGGGGATACGAGACTTTATACCGCGCACCACTTCCTCGTCGGAGATAGTTCCTGCGTCAAGTCCGTCCCAGTAGAGCCTGTCGAAAATGATAGGGGCGAGGAGCTTGCGGTCCTCGGGTGAGTCGGTGTGAGCCGACACCATATAGTCGGGGTCGAAGCGAACCATCACCTGACCTAAATCAAAAACCAGATTCTTAATCATAACTTATCTCTTTACTATCTCTGCCTCGAATTTGAGAACGTCGGTTGCGTTGTGGTTGGTGAGGAAATATGCTTCGTCACCCTCGATAACCGAGATGTCGCCCTTGTCCGTGGTGGGGAAGAGTGCAACGTAGTGATTGCCGAAGGGAGCACCCTCGTAGGTAATGTCTGTGACGGGCTCGCTCCAGTTTATAAGGTCGGTGCTCGTGCGGAGCGCAACCACCTTTTTGCTCACGTATTTCTTGTCATCTATAGGACCAAATTCGTTTGAGGTCATAAGATAAACTTTGTATTTTTCGAGATAAACTATCTTAGAATGCCAAGCATTGTTTGCAATTATGGACTCTTTTCCGAAATTTCCTGCCTCGCACCACTCTCCGTTGTAGAGCTTTACGAAGTCGCCCATAATGCCGTCGTTTCTTTTACGAGTTCTCGCAATATAGGTGTCAAGGCTGTTCCAGGTGACGGTGTCGGTGTTAACGCTTGCTATGTTGTAGACGAGGTACATATACTCGTCGTTAGGGTTCACAAACAGGGTGAAATCGCCGCTTCCGAGTCTGATGTCGCCTGCCGCCTGACCGATTGCCGCGCCTGCCTCTGCGGGCTTGAAAATCTCGGTAAACGCAACCTCCTCTGCCGTCAGCACCCAACGGTCGAAGGTCCAGTTCTTTCCCTCGTCGTCGGAGTGCATAAGTCCGATGTGACGGAAGTCAAAGTCGCCTTTAGGTGTTTCGCAGTAGCCGTATGCGTCGTACGCCGTGCCCTTTCCGTTCCAGCCCGTCTCGTTGTGGAAAAAGCAGAAGAAGCGGTGCGTGCCGGGGCAGATGTAAAGACCGAAGGGCCATATACTTCCGCGCGCCTTCGTGCCGTCGGGGTATCTGATGCCGCTGAATGCAAAATCCGCGTGACCTACGCAGAAGTTGGTATTCGCCTGCCATACCTCTTTGAGGTCGTCGATTTTAGTACCGCAGAAAATACCGATGTGTCCGATGTGCGAGTGACCGCTCATAGCCCAGAGCTTTCCGTCCTTATCTCTGCACATAGGCGTAGTTCCGTCCTGTGCTATTCCTGCGCTTCTTTTGAGCACGGTCTCGCTGCGCGCACCTATTTTGAAGGTGTATTCCTTGTTAAAGTCGCTCATCTCTCTTTTCCTTTCAGATTAAACCTTTATTTTTCCGTTTTCAATATCCGAAATTATAACCGCGATAGCATCCTCGTCGTTGGAGACGGTGATGTAGTCTGCCGCTTTTTTTACGCCCTCGGTTGCGTTTGCCACTGCAACCCCGACGTCTGCCGCTTTGAGCATCGACACGTCGTTGTCGTAATCTCCTGCCGCCACGCTTCGCTCGGGGTCTATGCCGAGGTGCTCGCAGAGTATCGGCAAAATCCTGCCCTTCGAGTTGCCCTTCGGCAAAATCTCGTAGAGGATTTTCTCCGAGCGTACAAAGTCGTAGTTCTCTGCAAGCGGATGCTCTGAAAGAAGCTTCGCCGCACGCATAAGCCGTTTTTCGTCCTCGTCTCCGAGAAGAATTTTTGCAAGAGGCTCGGTTATATCGTCGAGGTCCTTTCTGTAATCGGGATAACCCGTCGCCTCGCGGAAGCGCTCCATAGCGCTGCTATCTCTGGTAAAGTAGATTTTATCGAAGGTGTTTACCTGAAAACCTATCTCGGGAATTGCCTCGTTAATATACTTGACAAGCTCTGTCGCGCTGCGATTTAAGCCGTTTTTGTAAACATAAGTTTCCTTTTCGTAGTCAAAAATGCCGCCGCCGTTGATGCAACCGATGGGAGCGTTAGGTTTTACCGTGTTGTATAAATTAAGTGCGGTGCACGGCATTCGACCGGTTATAAAGGTGAATAGACCGCCCTCACTCTTGAAGTATTCGATAGCCTCGAGATTCCTTTTTGAAAGCGTTTTATCGCTTCTCAAGAGAGTTCCGTCAAGGTCGGTGCAAAAGAGTATTCCTTCGAATTTTTTCATTTCGTCCTCGCGTCCGTTTTTTCGTGCTTATTATATCATATGCTTAGAGAAACTTCAAGGGCTTTTGCCAAATTATGTGCATAAATCCGCAATAACTCTTGAAAACCCGCGTCGCGCGTGTTATAATGTAAAAAACGGAGGCTCACGTATTATGAATGAACTGAGAGAACATCTTTTGAAAAAAATCAGAGAGGGAATTCCCTTTATTGACGTTATAGCTCACAAGGACGGTGAGCCGCTTTGCCGATGCACCGAGGGGGCTGCTACGGGCAAGGAGAAGCTCTTTATGTTTTCCTGCACCAAGCCCATTACCGTCACGCTGGCTATGCGCCTTATCGAGGACGGCGTTATAGGTCTTCACGACCCCGTCGAAGAATATATTCCCGAACTTACGAATTTCTTTTTGCTCGATGAAAACGGCGTCAAAAGACCTGCTCGCCGCAAGCCTACAATTTTTGATTTTATGACAATGGGTGCAGGGATTTCATACGATTGGAAGGGCTACGGCGTGTACGAGGCTATCAAAAACCGCACCGACCTTTCGCCGACCGTTGCCGCTATGAGCACTCTTTCGTCTATGCCGCTTCTTTCCGACGTCGGAGAAAAAATGAATTACAGTCTCTCGCACGACGCTCTCGGCGCGATAATGGAGGTAGCGACGGGGAAGGGGCTTTCCGTCCTGATGAAGGAATCCATATTCGAGCCTCTCGGTATGAAGGATTCCTATATCGCCCTTTCCGACCGCGAGCCCGTAGTGCCTAT
>JAZOMD010000055.1:0-13785 GCA_045653745.1 Eubacteriales bacterium
CGTCGAAAAGGTAATCGACAAGGACGGAAAGGTGGTAAGAAAAACAGAGCCCACCGTGCGCAGAGAGGTAATCTCCGAGGAGGTTGCGAAAACGGTATCCGAGATACTCGTAGCCGGTGTAAGCGGCGACGGAGGAGCGAAAAACGCCGCCGTCCTCGGATATGATATTGCCGCAAAAACGGGAACCTCGCAAAAATTCGACGTACTCGACGAAAACGGAAACTCCTACCTCAGAATAGGCTCAACCGTCGCCTACTCGGTGGACGGCGAGCGCGGAGTTTCGGCAATTATCGTCGTTGACGAGCCTACCTCACAGGTGAAATACGGAAGCGTCGTTGCCGCGCCTTATATCTCTGCCCTCTTTGAAAAGCTGCTTCCCTACCTCGAGTATAAATCCTCCGCTCCAAGCGTCGAGTTCTCCGTCGGAAACTACGTAGGAGCTACCGTCGAGGAAGCAAAAGCGGCTCTCGAAAAGGAAAACATTGAATACGAAATAGTGGGAAGCGGCAAGACGGTAGTAAGGCAATCTCCCACCGCAGGCGACAAAGTAACCGTTCCGCTCTCAAAGGTTATTCTCTACACCGAAAGCGAGCAATCAGAGCTCGTCACCGTTCCAAAGCTTACAGGGCTCACACTCGCCGAGGCGATAAGGGTGGCTGTCGGGTCGGGCTTAAACATAAGACTCCTCGGCACGGAAGGGCTTTTGCCCGGCAAAAACCATCTGATAATCGAGCAATCGCTGCCTGCCGACGAGCGCGTAAAGCGCGGAAGCGTTATAGCTCTGCGCGCCATAACCACAGATTTTGAGGATTAGATATGAAACTGAGAGAACTTATATACGAGGACGAATACCTCTTTTCCGATGCAGACGAAGGCTTAGAAATAGACTCCCTCGCTGTAAGTGCAAGAGGTATAGACGAATCTACGCTGCTGATAATACCGAACTCGAAAAAGCCGCCGTCCCTCTCGGAGAGCGAAAGATATCCCCGTGCGGTAATTGCCGAGACGGACTGCCCCGTGCCAGACGGTATTCCTACCGTCAGGGTGGAAAACGCGCGTCTTGCAGAGGCGCTTGTATACTCACGCTTTTACGGAGTTGACTACTCCAAAATCAGCGTTATCGGCGTAACCGGAACCAACGGAAAAACCAGCACCGCAAGCTTTATAAAGCATATTTTAACCGAATGCGGCAGAAGCGTCGGCTTTATAGGAACGGGAAGGATAGAATACGCAGAGGAGCTCTTATCGTCGAAGGAATATTCTATGACTACTCCCGACCCACCCCTTCTCTACCCCTCGCTTGCAAAAATGATAAAAAACGGTATAGACACCGTCGTTATGGAGGTATCGAGCCACGCGCTTGCGCTAAGAAAAGTCGATGCTATTCCCTTCGATTTTGCCGTTTTTACAAATTTATCTCCCGAGCACGGAGATTTTCACCCATCTGTCGAGGAATACTATTTAACGAAAAAGCGGCTGTTTTCTCTTGCCAAAAGAGGTGCCGTCGCTCTCGACGACCCTTACGGCAGGCGGCTTGCGAGCGAGTACCCGAAGCGCGTTACGTCGGTTGGGGCGGTATACCGCGCAGACTATTATGCAAGCGATATTGAGAGGCTGGAGCTCGAGGGGCTCTCTTATATTTTCCACGGCAAGGATTTCATCTTCAAGACAAGGCTTTCCGTCGGGGGTATTTACAGCGTTTATAACAGCGCGCTCGCGGCAGCCGTATGTATCGAGATGGGGTGCGCCCCCTGCGAGGTAAAGCGCGCTATATCCAGCCTCAAAAAAATTGACGGTCGCTTTGAAATCATAAAAGGCTCGCCTACGGTAATAATAGATTATGCACACACCGACGCGGCCTATCGCACCGTCCTTTCCGACGTGCGCAAAAATTGTAGGGGTGCGCATATTACGGCGGTTTTCGGCTGCGGCGGCGAGCGAGACAGAGAGAAAAGGCCGAGAATGGCGGCGGCTGTCGAAAAATACGCCGACAAGATAATAGTAACGAGCGATAATTCAAGAGGCGAGCCGACCGTGGATATTATTTGCGACATAATAAAGGGATTTAAAAGCCTCTCCTTTTCGGTTATCGCCGACAGACGCGAGGCAATTCTCGAGGCAATAAAGAGTGCACCCGAGGACGGCATTGTTCTCTTGCTCGGCAAGGGTGCTGAGCGATACAACATAGACGAGCACGGATATCACGAGTTCGACGAGCGTGCCGTCGTCAAAGAAGCACTTGAAAAAAGAAAAGCGGAGTACGGAGAAAATGAGAATAAAGCTCGGATTTGAAATAAAGAACCCCGAAACCAAAGAGACGGTAACGCACGTGGTCACAGACTCGAGAGAGGCATCTTTTGGCGACCTTTTCTTCCCTCTTACGGGAAAGGGAGACGATGGAAAAAACTACGTTGACGATGCAATAAAAAGAGGCGCGAGGGTAGCTACTGTTTCCCTTACGGAATTTGCGCATTTTTACAAAAAGCAGCTTCCCTCTCTTATTCACACGGTGGCTGTTACGGGAAGCGTCGGAAAAACCACGACAAAGGAGTTTCTACTGCGTATATGTCAAAAAGAGTTCAAGACCCACGCAACTCCCGGCAACTATAACAACAAAATAGGTCTTCCTCTTACTATCCTCAGCGCCCCGAGGGATACCGAAATTTTAATCCTCGAGATGGGCACGGGCGGCGAGGGCGAAATAGAACGGCTCTCCAAATGTGCAGAGCCGAGCATTGCGGTGATAACCAATATAGGAACGGCGCACATAGGCGCGTTCGGCACAAGAGAGGAAATTGCAAAGGAGAAGCTTTCCGTTCGCGCAGGGCTTGGCAGAGGCAGGCTTATACTCCCCCTTGGCGAGCCGCTCTTCGACGGAGTGTCGGACTACCGTTTTTCCTCAACCTCGCGCTGGGCGCGCGTTGCACTGCTCCAAAGCAAGAACGGCGCTCTCGAGCTGTATATACACGGAAAGCACCATCTGACGGCAAGATTTTCGCTCACGGCTTCGCATCTTCGCGAGTGTCTTGCGGCGGCGTGTGCGGCGGCGCACTACATCGGAGCGAGCGACAAGTGTATAAAGGACGGAATTGAGGCTATCGGCGACGATTGCGTAAGGCACAAGCTAATAACCGCAGGCGGAGTCAATATCCTCGACGACTCGTATAACGCCTCGCTTGAATCGGTGCTCGCAGACATCTCTATGCTCGAGGGGCTGGGGTTCAGAGAAAAATCGCTTTTACTCGGCGATATATGCGAGCTGGGAGCACACAGCGAAAGGATACACAGAAAAATCGGGCGCGCGGCGTTCGAGCACGGTCTCTGTCGGCTTTATCTTTTCGGGCGCGATGCGGCTCTGGCAGGGCAAGCGGCACAAGAATCGGGATTTCCCTCTGAGCGCGTGTTTTACAATCCGAGCCTTGAGTGCCCCGAGATAACGGCAAATCAAATAAAAAATAACGAAGGCGCCGACTCTGTAGTTTTATTTAAAGCCTCGCGCGCGGTAGGTCTCGAGCGAGTTATCGACTGTCTTCGCAGGAGTTAGCGTGAAAGTAATATATCATCTAAAATTTGTGCGGTCGCCCGATAGGCGACAGAATGAAAATTAATATGCTTGATAAATTTTTTCCTCTTTACCTTACGGTATTTTTCACTACCCTGATTTTAACCGCGCTCACCGTGCGGCGGCTCATTCCGAGGCTATCGCGCTCTGCACAGCAGCCGATATACAGCGACGGCCCCGCATGGCACGAGGCAAAGCACGGAACACCGACTATGGGTGGACTTGCATTCCTTTTTGCCATCGGTATATCACTTTTAATCTCGTCGCTTCTTCTGATTGCGGTAGGCGAGAGAGAAAGCGGCATATCCCTTCTCGCCGTGACGCTGTTTTCCGTACTGAACTCCTCTGTCGGAGTAATCGACGATATAACGAAGCTGAAAAGGAAAAAGAACAGAGGACTTTCTCCAAGGCAAAAGCTCCTTATACAGTTTTTGATAGCGGCAGTTTTCGTAACCGTGCGAGCGATAATCTCGGACGAGGTGGGAGAGATTTATTTCTCCTTTGGCAGAGTAAATCTCGGGTTTATGTATTATCCCATTTCCATTTTCTTACTTCTCGGGATAATTAACTGTGCAAACCTCACCGACGGCATAGACGGACTTGCTACGTCGGTTGCCTTTGCCGCGGCGGTTTCGCTTTTCTATATTTCCGCATCACTTTTCACCGACACCTCTCTCGTATGCTCTGCGGTTATAGGTGCGGCGGTCGGCTTCTTGATTTTCAATATTAACCCTGCCAAAATTTTTATGGGAGATACGGGCTCTCTGTTTTTCGGTGCACTGCTTTCATCGGCTGTTTTTTCTATGAAAAACCCGTTTATAATTCTGTTCGTAGGGGGCGTCTACGTTATAGAGGGAGTATCCGTCGTGCTTCAGGTCATCTTCTTTAAGGCTACGGGAAGGCGCGTATTCAAAATGGCACCCATTCACCATCACCTTGAAAAATGCGGATTCTCGGAGAACAGAATTTGCATAATAGCAATACTCGCAACGCTTATCTTCTCTATACCTGCATTTATCTTTTATCTTCCGTAGTGAAAATAATAAAAAGTATTCCAAGACCGAAAAAAGACCCCGATGCGCGGAGCAAGGGGGGACACTTTGATTTACTGTTTTTGCTTTTCGTCCTGCTCGTTACGGCTTACGGCACGGTTATGGTTTTCAGCGCGGGCGGTCCTTACGCCGCGACAAGATACGGCGACTCTCTTTACTTTGTAAAGAAACAGACCGTGTGGCTTCTCGTCGGTATATCGGTTATGTATTTTGCCTCGCGCATACCGCCGAGAGTATATAAAAAATACACGCCTCACGCCTATCTTCTCACCGTGGCACTGCTTCTTTTGGTACTCGCATTCGGCTTCGTCGGAAACGGAGCACAAAGATGGATTTCCATAGGGCCACTTACCATTCAGCCCTCGGAAATAGCAAAGCTCACGATGGTTATGATGCTTGCGCGCTATTTTGCAAGCAACGAAGACCGCGCTCTTGAGCAGAGGCGCACGAGAGATATTTTGCTTTTCGGCACTCTCTTGCCTGCGCTTATAATGCTTGTGCCTATAGTTCTCGTTATTCTGCAAAAGCACCTTTCCTGTACTATAATTCTCGGCTCTCTTGGACTTCTTATGATATTCTGTGCAGGGGTAAATCCAAAATACATTTACGCTTTCACCGGGCTCGGAGTGCTCGGGGTCACGGCTATTGCCGTTTTTACGGATTACACCAAGGAGAGAATCGTCGTATGGCGAAACCCCGAGGCGTATAAGCTGACGGGCGGTTGGCAAACGCTTCAAGGCCTTATGGCTATCGGCTCGGGTGGAATATTCGGAGTTGGACTTGGCAAGAGCGTGCTGAAGCACTGCTACATATCCGAGCCTGCAAACGATATGATTTTTGCAGTTCTTTGCGAGGAGCTTGGACTGGTCGGGGCGTTTGTTGCTATTCTTCTTTTCGGACTGTTAGTCCAAAGAGGCGCACATATTGCGCTCCGTACCGAGGACGTTTTTTCAAGGCTTCTCACTCTCGGAATATCGCTGAAAATGGCAATTCAGGTTCTTCTGAACATTGCCGTGGTTACAAACACAATTCCGAACACCGGCATATCCCTTCCGTTTTTCAGCTACGGTGGCTCGTCTTTGGTAATGCTCTTTTTCGAGATGGGGATAGTGCTGTCGGTGTCAAGGTATTCAAAAATAAGCAAATAGAGGTTTTTCCGATGAAAGTAATTCTGAGCGGCGGCGGAACGGCAGGACACGTCAACCCAGCGCTTGCAATAGCCGAGGAGCTGTTACACCGCGACAAAAGATGCGAAATTCTTTTTATAGGCAGAGAGGGCGGCGGCGAAAATTCGGCAGTCGAGCGCCTCGGGCTACCCACAAAATATCTGAAGGTGAGGGGACTCGAGAGACGGCTTACCCTTCGCAACTTTGAAGCTCTGCGCCTCGCAATCAGAGCAAAAAGCGAGGCAGAAAGCATAATTAAAGAATTTAAGCCCGATATTGCGATAGGCACGGGCGGCTACGTCTGTTGGCCTGTTTTACGCGCCGCCTCAAAGCTCGGAGTACCCACTCTCATTCACGAGTCGAACGTATGCGCAGGACTTACGGCAAGGGCTTTATCGAGAAAATGCACCGCCGTTCTTCTGAACCACGAGGAGACTGCACGTTATTTTCCGCGTGCAAAAGAAATTATCACGGTAGGAAATCCGCTAAGACGCGGCTTCTCGGCGATAAACCGAGATAACGCGAGGCGCGCTCTCGGAATCTCCATGGGAGAGGTCTTTATAGTCTCGGTCGGTGGGAGTGGGGGCGCACAAAAAATTAACGATGCCTGCATCTCGGTAATGAAGAATTACTCGTCGAACACTCGCGGTATAAAGCACGTACACGCAAGCGGAAAAAAATATTTCGACGGTATAGACTGCGATAGCTTCAAGAATGGGGTGCGCGGCTCTAAGATAATCCCTTATATAGAGGATATGCCCCTCTATCTCGGCGCTGCCGACATAATAGTGACGCGGTGCGGTGCGGTAACGCTCTCGGAAATATCTCTCGTGGGCACTCCTGCAATTCTTATTCCCTCGCCAAACGTTACAGACAACCACCAGTACAAGAATGCAAGCCTGTTAGAGAAGGCAGGAGCGGCGATGATGATACCCGAAGAAGAGCTCTCGGAAGAAAGGTTGACGGACAGAATCCGCACTCTTGCCGAAAGCCGCGAGATGCGCCGACAGCTCTCGGAGAAAATCAAGGGCTTTGCTTCTCCCGATGCAAGAGCCAAGATAGCCGATATTATCGAAAAAACCGTGCGCAAGAGTAAAATTTAACAAACCGAAGCGAAAGAGAAAAATCCTGCCTTTAGGACAAAAATCGCCAAATTTCTGCCTCGTATTAAATATTTAAAATAATATATTTTGTAAATTTTATATTTATATTTACAAATTATATTGATTTTAAAGCGCGCGTATGTTATACTGGAGAAAATATTTTAAATACGAGAGCGGCAGTTGCTCTATGACATAAGGGAGGATTTATTATGGAATTCGATTTTGAACCGCAGTATGACAGCGGCGTTAGCATTAAAGTTATAGGTGTAGGCGGCGGCGGAAACAACGCTGTAAACCGTATGATTTCCACGAACATCAGAGGTGTTGAGTTTATCGCGGTCAACACCGACAGTATGGCTCTTGACACCTCCTGCGCGGCAAAGAAGCTTATAATCGGTGATAAAATCACTCACGGAAAGGGCGCAGGCGCAAAGCCCGAGGTAGGAAAGCGCAGTGCCGAGGAATCCATAGAGGCTGTAAAAGAGGCACTTATGGGTGCTGATATGGTGTTCATCACCGCAGGTATGGGCGGCGGAACCGGTACCGGTGCGGCTCCCGTTATAGCTAAGGCGGCAAAGGAAATGGGTATCCTCACCGTCGGTATCGTTACCAAGCCCTTCTCCTTCGAGGGCCGTATCAGATACGCTCAGGCTGAGGCAGGTATTGCAGAGCTTGCTAAGTACGTTGACTCTCTTATCGTTATTCCCAACGAGAGACTCAAGCAGGTTGAAGACAATCACATTACTCTTGCAAACGCATTCGAGATAGCCGACGACGTTCTTCGCCGCGGCGTTAAGTCCATTTCCGAGCTTATCAACGTTCCCGGATTTATCAACCTCGACTTTGCAGACGTAACAACCATAATGAAGAATGCAGGCTACGCACATATGGGCGTTGGCTCTGCGAAGGGTGCAGATAAGGCTCAGGTTGCAGCTATGGCGGCAATTTCCTCTCCCCTTCTCGAGACCAGCATTACCGGTGCGACCGGCGTGCTCGTAAGCATTACCGCATCCGAGGACATTCAGCTCGAGGAAATCGACCTCGCCTCCAGCATGATTTACGAGGAAGCAGACCCCGATGCAAACATAATCTGGGGCGCGGCGTTCGACCCCACTCTTAAGGACGAGATGCGCGTTACCATCATTGCAACCGGCTCCAAGGCAGACGCGGAAAACGGCAGAAGAAACACCGAGGCAACCACGATAAGACCCGAGCCCGTAGCAAAGAGCGTCGAGGAGCTTCTCAGCACCGTATCCGAGGAAAAGGAATACGAGGAAGCTCCCGTAGAAGAAATTCCCGAGGAAGCTCCCGCACCTGCTCCCATCAGAAGAACGGTGATAGAGGCTACCCCTGCAAGCACAAATCCTCAGACCCCTTCCCTTGACGATGACTACGCTTCCAAGTACGGCGGATTCATCACCATAAAGAGAAAGTCCATAAAGTAATTTTTACATAGAAACGGCGAGAATTTTTCTCGCCGTTTTTTTATCGTCTATTCGGACAACGCCGCTTTGCGGCACGAAAAACACTATCACTTTTCCACCGGGTTTTCCACAGCTTTCGGAAAGTTACACTTTTCCGTTGTGCCGTTTTTTGGGCCGTTTTACAAAACTATACTTTTCCGTACCGCCGTTTTAACGCTCAAATACCCGTTATTTTGCTCTTTCCATGCCTGTTTTTGTCGAATTCGGGGAGAAAAAGGGGCGAATGTCGGAAAAGTGTAGTTTTCACTCTCCGAGTTATCAACAATCAAAAAAGTGAAAAAAGCCCTTTTTCAACACAACTAACAGGAGTTTTTTCGAAAGACGGAAAAGTGCATTTTCTTTTTTGCCCTGCCGACCATGGCTCGCTTTACAAAAAAACGCGGCAAGCGCCGCGGTCAAAAAAGCACCTATAAAAAGAGAAAGTTCCCTTGGACGTTGCCAAGGGAACTTTCGAACTGTTCATTAAACGAGGGCAATTATTGCGGCAGCAACTGCGCTTACTATCATAATTGCTGCAAGAACACCTGCGAGGATCTTTGCGCTAAGCGAGCTCTTCATTTTCGTAACCTTCCTTTATTTTGTGGATTTAGTATCCTCGTAGTATTTAGCCACGAGATTTGTAACGTTCTTATTTGCCGACTTCCCTTTGACGGGAATAATCGAATTTATTACCGTAAGCCCCTTTGCCACAGCGTCGATGGCATCGGACGGCAGAGTAACCTTTATACCGAGGACCTTATTTATCATCGTATCAAGACCGAAGATAAGTGCACCGCCACCCGTGAGGATTATACCGTTCTCAAAGGTCTTCTCTACGTGATCAAGAGGAATACGCTTTATAACGTCTGCAATAGCCATCAGGAGCTTATGCAGGGGCTTCTCGAACACGCCTACGATATCCTCGGTGTTGACGTTCATACGAACCTTATTTCCCGTAAGAGAGAGCGTTCCTTCTATCTCAAGGCTCTCTGCGGGCTTTCCGCTCCACACAGCGCCCAGACGCTCCTTTATCGCTCTGGCAACCGAGAGAGATACGCTCACGTCGCCCTGCTCGAGTATATACTGTCTGACAGCCTTATCAAAGTCCTCTCCGCCCACACTCGCTCTCGCGGTCTGAGTTACGGCACCGTTATGGAAAACGGCTATCTCGGTGGCAGAAGCACCGATATTAACCGAGACGGCGCTCATCAAGGGAGAGTACCCTGCCCCGACGAGGGCGGCAACCGCACGGTTTACCGAATAGCAATCGGTAACTCCGGCATCGGAAAGCATAGAAAAGAGAGCCTTCTCCTGCTTCGGAACGAGGTCAGAGGGGACTCCTATAACACAGCGCAGCCTCTCTGCAGGGAGAAGCGCCTCGACTGCGTTACGGATAATTCCCGCCGTAATAACGTGGTCGAAAAACAGTCCGTTCTTAAACGGTCTGACAAGAACACCCTCGCCCGACGCGCCTGCCTCAATAGCAGTACTGCCGACTGAAATAATACTGCGGGTGTCTTTATCTATAAGTGCTACCGACGGCTCTCTGTAAATAGCCGAATCACGGTCGCCGAGGGTTATATTCGCATAACCGAGGTCGAGACCTATTTTTGTGACCATTCCGCAATCCTTTCCCAGCCGAAAAAGTTCGGTCGTAGAGTAAAACTGTATAGGGGTATTATACTATATTTTTCACAGAATTTCAAGTATATTTTTAATAATAATCGCAAATTTTGTCTGCAAGGGCTGTATACCTCAGCACCTCGCGGTTATTTTCCACCATTCTTGAGGGAATATCGCTTCTGCCGACGAGTATTACCATCGTCCTTGCTCGCGTAACTGCGGTATAGAGAAGGTTTCTCGTCATAAGCATAGGGGGACAGGAATACATAGGAACTATGACGACGGGATATTCACTTCCCTGACTTTTATGTACGGTGATAGCGTAAGCAAGCTCGAGCTCCTCAAGCATATCAAAGCCGTACTTTGCGCGCCTGTCGTCGAAGTCTATGAGCATATACTCATCACTCGTGTCGATACCGACGATAACGCCCGTATCTCCGTTAAAGAGGCCTGCGCCCAAAACGCCGTTTTTCTCCCACTCGATTTCGTAGTTGTTGGCTATCTGCATTACTCTGTCTCCCTCGCGGAAGACTACGCCGTGGCTCCCTCGCTCCTTTTTGAACTTTGCAGGGGGGTTAATGCGTGCCTGAAGCGCTGCGTTGAGGGTTTCTACACCGCCTGTTCCCTTCCTCGAGGGGGTTATTACCTGAATCGAATCCTTTATGCGCTCGCCGTAGGTACGCGGCAGGCGCTTCATTATAAGCTCTGCAACAGTCTCTGCTATCTCGCGCTCGTTCTCACGCCTTACGAAAAAGAAATCGCTGTCGGTGCGCGAAAGTATCGGGGGCAATCCCTCGTTTATTCTGTGTGCGTTGGTTATAATAAGACTCTCCTTCGACTGTCTGAATATTTCGGTAAGTCTTACCGTTCTTATTCTGTCGGAAGCGATAAGGTCGGAGAGTATATTTCCTGCGCCTACGCTCGGAAGCTGGTCGGAGTCGCCTATCAGTATAAGTCGGGACGAGGGCTTCATCGCCCTTATAAGAGCAGCGGTAAGCGAGAGGTCGAGCATTGACGCCTCGTCAACTATTACAGCGCCCTCAGAGAGCCGCTTGCGCGGGTTGCGAAGGAAACGGCTGCCCGTCTCGGTGCGCTCCATTGCGAGCATAAGGTGCGCGGCCTTGGCTTCCTCGCCCGTCGCCTCGCTCATACGCTTCGCTGCTCTGCCCGTGGGTGCGGCGAGGACGGTCTTTATCCCGAGGCTGTCGAATATGGAGAGCATAGCCCTGATAACGGTGGTTTTACCCGTACCGGGGCCGCCCGTAAGTATCATAGTTCCGTTTTCAAGAGAGGAATAAAGAGCCTTGCGCTGAAGGGGGGCAAAGGAAAGCGAGAGGATAAGCTCGACCTTTTCTATAAGCGAGGCAATATCCCCTGCTCCGTAGGCGACCGCCTCTCTTGAAAGGCGCATAAGACCGCGCGCTATGGTATCCTCGTCCTCAGCAGCGGCGGCGCTCATTACAAAGTGTTCTCCGTCCTTTTTATAGGCGGAAAGGCTGGCGTCGTCAAGAAAGCGCTCTATTGCCGCGCTGACGGCACTCTCCCCTATTCCGAGAAGGTCTGCTCCTGCCGAAACGAGCTTTGCGTACGGAAGACAGGTGTGTCCGTTGGTGCTCGCGTTGTAGGAAAGAATATAATTAAGACCCGAGAATATTCGGTTATCCGAGTCACTCGGTATGCCGAGTGAGGCCGCCATAGCGTCTGCCTTATCAAAGGCTATTCCGAGCTCACCCTCGCAAAGTATATACGGGTTTTCCTGAATTATTCCGACGGCACCGACACCGAGGCGTTTATATACGCGAGTTATCTCCGAGACGCCGAGATAGTCCTTGCAGAACATCATTACGCCTCTTATCCCCGTTTGCTCACGGAAGGACTCGGAGATTGCCGCCGCCTTCTTCATCGTGATACCCGGAATATCGGCAAGCCACTCGGGGTGATTTTCTATAACGTCGAAGGTATCGGTTCCGTATCTGTTGACGATTTTGAGGGCGGTGACGGGCCCTATGCCCTTCACCGTGCGAGAGGAAAGATACTGCAGGATTCCGTCTACCTCGTGGGGCAGCGTCTTCTCGAACGCCTCAAAGGCGAACTGTCTTCCGAACTCCTTATGGTAGGTATAAGAACCGCGCAGAACGACTTCCTCGCCCTCGTAAGCCATAGGCATAATTCCCACCGCGGTAACGAGAGAGCTGTCGTTTTCTGATATTTCAAGAACCGTATAATCGTTTGACTCGTTACGGTAAACAACGTTTTCAATTCTTCCCGAGATCACGGTTATCTCTTCCATAAGCTCCCTCCTTCAATTTTTAAATTTCCCGAGGCAGAATAATCTGCCTCGGGTTTTGTGTCGAATTTTGGTTTTTTATTACTTGCAGAGTCTTGCGAGCTCGTCTGCGATATCGCACTCTTCCCACTTAACAGAGAGGTCCTCTCTGCCCATATGTCCGTAGGCGGCGAGCTGCTTGTAGATCGGACGGCGAAGCTCGAGCTTCTTGATTATCGCCGCAGGGCGAAGGTCAACGAGCTTTGATACAGCCTCGGAGATTTTCTCCTCCGCAACGGTAGCAGTACCAAAGGTATCAATCATTACGGATACGGGGCGAGCGATACCTATCGCGTAGGCTATCTGCACCTCACACTTCTTTGCAAGGCCTGCTTTTACTATGTTCTTTGCAGCGTAACTTGCGGCGTAGGAAGCACTGCGGTCAACCTTAGTCGGGTCCTTACCCGAGAATGCACCGCCCCCGTGACGGGAGTATCCGCCGTAGGTATCAACTATAATTTTTCTTCCGGTAAGACCGGTATCACCCTGAGGACCGCCGATAACGAATCTGCCGGTCGGGTTTACGTAAATATTTATCTTTCCGTCCATAAGCTCCTTCGGAACGGTAGGAAGAATAACCTTGTCGATTATGTCCTTTCTTATGGTGGCGCTGTCTATCTCGGCGCTGTGCTGGCTCGAAACGACGATAGTATCAATTCTCTTGGGCTCGCCGTCCTCGTATTCAACGGTAACCTGAGTTTTTCCGTCGGGACGGAGATAGGAGAGAGTTCCGTTCTTTCTTACCTCGGTAAGTCTCTTTGCAAGCTTATGAGCGAGGGATATGGGAAGGGGCATAAGCTCGGGAGTCTCGTCGCAGGCATATCCGAACATAAGGCCCTGGTCGCCGGCGCCGGTATCAAGGTCGTCCGAAAGCTCGCCTTCCTTTGCCTCGAGGCACTTATCAACTCCGAGGGCTATATCCGCGCTCTGCTCGTGAATAGAGCTGATTACCGCGCAGGTAGTAGCGTCAAAGCCGTACTTTGCTCTGTCATATCCGATTTCCGCAACAGTATCTCTGACGATCTTCTGCACATCAATACGTGCCTTGGTGGTAATTTCACCTATAACGGTGATAATACCGGTCGTTGCAAAGGTTTCGCAGGCAACTCGGCTCTCGGGATCCTCGCGAAGAATTTCATCGAGGATTGCATCGGATATTTTGTCACAGATTTTGTCGGGATGTCCCTCGGTAACAGATTCCGAGGTAAAGAGAATTTTTTTCATTTTTTCTTCCTTTCTTTTAAAAAGCAGAGACTCGGGCGGCAAAAACCATTCCCGAGCCTCGAGCATAACTCATCTGTCAGGAATTGGCACCTTATAAAAATTTACAGGTTGCCGGGCTTCACAGGGCCAGTCCCTCCGCCTCTCTTGATAAGTAAATATTTGTTTTACTGATAAAAATTATAGCATATTTCGATAAAAAAATCAATAGCTTTCTCAAAGAAAAAAGTATTTTTAAAAAAAGCCTTGAAAAGCATCGCGTATTCTGC
>JAZOMD010000056.1:0-19985 GCA_045653745.1 Eubacteriales bacterium
CGTTGCCCGAATAAATATCGAGCTTATCGCCGACAAGAGCGGCGAGCTCGGCAACCTGCGATATGTTACCGCACGCTTCCTTGATTGCAACGATATTGGGGTGGTCTGCGAGCTCGAGCACGGTCTGGGGGAGAAGATTGCAGCCCATACCGCTGGGAACGTTATAAAGTATGCAGGGCTTGGTAGATGCATCTGCTATTGCGCGGAAGGATTCAACAAGACCCTTCTGCGTAGCCTTGTTATAGTAAGGGGTAACGAGAAGCATTGCGTCTGCACCGACCTCGCAGGAAAACTTGGTAAGCTCGATAGCATAAGCGGTATCGTTTGAGCCGGTACCGGCGATAACGGGAATTCTGCCGTTTACCTGATCTACACAGAACTTGATAGCTTCCTTGTGCTCGGCATCCGAAAGAGTAGAGCCCTCGCCCGTGGTACCGACGGCAACTATTGCGTCAACGCCCTCGGCAATCTGCCACTCAATAAGCTCTCTAAACTTCTTGTAGTCAACTCCGTCCTTGGTAAGAGGTGTGACGATAGCGGTTGCAACGCCCTTAAAAACAGTGTTTTTCATTTTATATTCCTCCGACAAATTATTTACAAATTAAAAAAGATAGCCGAGACTACGGCTACCTCACACAAATATCAATGAAAAAACAAAGAATTCGTGGTTTGATAGCCCTTCGCACCGCTTCGATGCGACAACAGGACGGATATTCTCCGGACTGCCAGCCAAGATACCCGCCGCGGTATCCGCTTCGGCACCCACGCCCTTCTTGCACAGCCTTGGCAGGCATTTTGCGGTGCAATACTCATCGTAAGGTGCGCCTCTATCTCTCGTATCCCAAACAGGGATAAGTAATTTTAACATAACGGGGACTATTTGTCAATAGATTTTATAAATAATTGTCAAATTTTTGTAAAGGTGTGCTTGTGCCTTGACTTTTTTGAGACGGTGTATTATAATATAGTTATTAAATATTTTCACGAGGTAATTCTTTTATGACTAAAATTGATATTTTTTCGGGCTTTCTCGGAGCCGGAAAAACTACGCTTATAAAGAAGATGATAAAGGAAGCGTATGCAGGCGAGCGCGTCGTTCTCATCGAGAACGAGTTCGGTGAGATAGGCATTGACGGCGGATTCCTTGCCGATGCCGGAATCGAGATAACCGAAATGAATTCCGGCTGTATTTGCTGCTCGCTCGTCGGTGATTTTTCGAAGGCTCTTGTCAAGGTGCTTTCGGAGTTTGCGCCTGACAGAATTATAATCGAGCCCTCGGGCGTCGGTAAGCTCTCCGACGTTATCCGTGCGGTGAAGGGAATTGATTCGCAGGATATTCTTCTTAATTCCTTCACTACCGTTGCTGACGTCAATAAGTGTAGGATGTACATGAAGAACTTCGGCGAGTTTTATAACGACCAGATTGCCAACGCATCTGCGATAATTCTCTCGCATACGGGCGGCGCAAAGGAGTTTAAGGTCGTAGAGGCTGTTGATATGCTTCGCGAGCATAATCCCGACGCCGTTATAGTAACGACGCCTTGGGATGCGCTTGACGGCAAGGATATTCTTCTCGCAATGGAAAGGAAGGACACTCTCGCCGGGGCTGTTAAAGAGCTTGAGCATGAGCACCACAGCCATTCTCACGAGTGCCACTGCCACGAGCATCATCACGATCACGACGAGGAGTGCCACTGCCACGAGCATCACCACGACCACGACGAAGAGTGCCACTGCCACGAGCACCACCACGACCACGACGAGGAGTGCCATTGCCACGAGCATCACCACGACCCCGATGAGGAGTGCCACTGCCACGAGCATCACCACGATCATGACGAGGAGTGTTCCTGTGGATGCGGAGGACACGGTCATCACCATCATCACGCCGATGAGGTATTTTCTTCCTTCGGCGCGGAGACTGTAAAGAAATTCACGAAAGAAAAAATCGAGGAAATTCTTGAAGCCTTTGATGAAGGCGATGATTGCGGTATGATACTTCGCGCAAAGGGCATCGTTGCAGGCGAAGGCGATAAGTGGATACATTTCGACTACGTTCCCGGTGAAGCAGACGTGCGCTCTGGCTCTGCAGGAATTATCGGAAGACTCTGCGTTATAGGTGCAGGAATAAACGAAGAAAAAATCAAGGAATTGTTTGGTATCTGATATGGAAATACCTGTATATCTTTTTTCGGGCTTTCTTGAGGCGGGAAAAACACGCTTCATATCCGAAACTATGAAGGACCCGAATTTTAACGACGGTAAGAGGAAATATCTCGTAATCCTCTGTGAAGAGGGCGAGGAGGAGTTCTTTCCTGAGGATTTCGGGGACAATGTTTCCTTCGCCACGTTTGACGAGGAATCGCGTCTTACCCCTGACAGACTTTCGGCTCTTGCAAAGCGCGCCGGTGCCGACGTCGTCGTTATAGAGTATAACGGAATGTGGGCGCTTGACAGCTTTTATAACGCGCTCCCCGAGGGCTGGATGGTGTATCAGGAAATCCTGATAGTAGATTCCACCACCGCAATCACCTACAACGCAAATATGCGACAGCTGATGGTAGACAAGCTTACGAGCTGTGAGATGGTAGTATTCAACCGCGTGAATGAAAATACCGACAAGCTCACCCTTCACAAGCTTGTTCGCGGAATCAGCAGAAAGGCGAATATCTGCTACGAGGACGCTTCGGGAGAAATAGAGTTTGACCAGATGGAGGATCCGCTTCCTTACGACATAGAAGCACCCGTTATCGAGATAAACGATATAGATTTTGCTATCTTCTACCGTGATATGACCGAGGATTTTGCTAAGTATAACGGCAAAACCGTCAGGTTTAAGGGCATAGTTGCTCTCGATAGCTCCTTGCCAAAGGATAATTACGCAATAGGCAGACATATCATGACCTGCTGTGCAGACGATATTGCGTATCGCGGCGTTGTTGCAAAGGGGGCCGGCGGATTGAAGCTTTCTACACGCGATTGGGTGATTGTTGAGGGACGCCTCGCCGAGGAATACTCGAAGCTCTATCGCGGCCGCGGCCCCGTGCTCAGCGTAACTAAAATCATAAGATCCGAGAAGCCCGAGCAAGAGGTTGCTACTTTCTATTAAAAATAACAAAAGGAGACCGTCAAGGCATGAAAACAGTAATAAAATATATCAAGCCGTATTTATTCCCGTTTGTTTTCTGCCTTTTAATTAAGGCGGTCTCTGCTTTTTTTGAGCTCGTTATACCGAGAATGCTCGCGGTTATTATTGATGAAAACATTCCCGAGTCAAATTTGCGTGCAGTGCTTATAAACGGCGGTATTATGCTTGGCTGCGCGTTTCTGACCTTTCTCTTTAATGTAATAGGTAATAAGGTTTCCGCTCACGTTACAGGCTATATTGCGAGGGATTTAAGACACGATTTGTTTGAAAAGACGCTCCTGCTTGATGCCAAAGATACCGATAAATTCGGTATTTCCTCGCTCACCTCACGCCTCACCTCGGATACGTACAACGTTATGAGCTTTCTTGCGCGTATACAAAGGCTGGGCGTAAAGGCGCCGCTTATGCTTATCGGAGGAGTGCTTGTAACGCTGACCATCGATGTCCGTCTCGCTTTGATTCTTCTGGGAATTTTGCCGATCGTATCATTGGTTGTGTTTAAGATAACCAAGAGGTCTATTCCCATTTACGATGAGGAGCAACAGATTCTTGACAGAGTAGTTCGCAGAGTGGACGAGACCTCGTCTGGAATAAGGGTTATAAAGTCTCTTTCCAAAACGGAATATGAAAAGGCGCGCTTTAAGGAGGAATCCGATGCTCTCGCGAGAAAAGAAATCGAGGCAGGCAGGGTGATGTCGCTGACGAAGCCTATAAATGACTTCATATTCTATATGGGATTATGTCTCGTTATCGTAGTAGGATATTTTATGTCGGTCAAGGACGGCGCAGGCGCCGCAGGTAAGCTGCTCGCCTTTATGACCTATTTCACTATTATCCTGAACAATATGATAATGATGAGCAGAATTTTCGTACAGACCTCGAGAACTATCGCCAGCGCAGGCCGTATAGAAGAGGTCCTGAATAGTGAAAGCTCCCTCTCGGTAGAAGCGTGTGCGGAAAACGCAGATGGGTATATAGTTTTTGAAAACGTTAGCTTTTCCTACAACAAAATAAGATACGATATAAAGGACCTTTCCTTTTCTCTCGGAAAAGGCGAAACGCTCGGAATCATAGGCGCAACAGGCTCGGGCAAAACTACGGTAGTGAGCCTGCTTCTGAGGCTCTACGACCCAGACGAGGGTAATATCTACATAGGCGGCAGAAACCTGAAATCAATTCCCAAGAGCGAGCTTTACTCGATGTTCGGCGTTGCTATGCAAAACGACTTTTTGCCCAGCGCAAGCATAGAAGAAAACGTGTCGTTTTACAGAGGAGTCGCTCGTGATGACGTGAACGAGGCGCTCGATAAGGCAAAGGCGACGGATTTTGTAAAACCGCTTGAGGGCGGAGTAGAGTATTCGGTTAACTCGAGGGGAACCAATCTCTCGGGAGGACAAAGGCAAAGACTTCTGATTGCGCGAGCCCTTGCCTCAAATCCCGACATTTTAATTCTTGACGATTCCTCGAGTGCGCTCGATTATAAAACAGAAAAAGAACTTCGTATAGCACTGAAGAAAGAAAAATGCAGTGCAACCGTTATAGTCTCGCAGAGAATAGCGTCCGTTATGTCGGCAGATAAAATTATAGTTCTTGATAACGGAGAGTGCGTAGGCGAGGGAAGACACGAGGAGCTATTGCTCTCGTCCTCTCATTACCGAGATATTTGGACGGTGCAAAAACGCTAAAAATTATCAGAAAGGAGAACGGTATGAAAAACCCGGTTGAGTTTGGACCAAAGGGGAGAAGCGGCGGCAAGGACCTTTTAAAGGGGCGCGACGTCAGATATATATACTCCCGTCTTTTTGGATACCTTGCACACTACAAGGGCAGGCTTTTGCTTGCCGTCTTGCTGAGTGCTCTCTCTGCCGTTCTCGGAATTAGCGGTACCTCGCTTGCAGGAAGTGCGGTCGGAGCAATAGCGGGAGAAGCCGAGCACGGTGTTCCTTACTATCTTGTTCTTATGATAGTGTTTTACACCCTCTCTGTCTTGATTTCGTACGCTCTTTCGGTTCTTATGATATCGCTTTCGCAAAAGATTTGCGCGAAAATGCGAACAGATGTTTACAATAATCTCGTAAAACTCCCGGTAGGCTTCTTTGATAAGAAACAGGCAGGCGAGCTTGTAAGCATTATCTCATACGATATAAACACCATAAACGAGTCGCTCTCAAACGATTTTTTGCAGATAGTTTCGAGCGTCGTTACCGTCGTTTATTCCTTGATATTGATGCTTAGCGTTTCGACGCAGCTGATGGTGGTTTTCTTGATCACCGTACCGATTTCCATTATATTTACAAGGGTTATAGGAAAAATCGTAAGACCGCTTTTTCGTAAGCGCAGCCGTACTCTCGGTGAGATGAACGGATACGTCGAGGAAATGATAGCAGGTCATAAGACTATAAAAATATACGGCAGAGAGAAGGAAATTCTCGATGCCTTTGCCGTAAAGAACGAGACGGCACGTGAGGCGTACACACGCGCCGAGGCAAATGGTACTATGACAGGACCTACCGTCAACCTCATCAACAACCTCTCGCTCGCGCTTGTAAATATTTTCGGCGCCCTTCTTTATATGAATGGCGGAATTCTGCTTACGGGTCTTTCGCAATTTATACTGCTTTCTAGAAAATTCTCGGGTCCCATAAACCAGATAGCAAACATATATTCTGATATACAGTCATCGCTTGCCGCATCGGAAAGAGTCTTCCGCCTGATTGACGAGACTCCCGAGGCGCTCGACCCACCCGAGGCTTCAACGCTTGTAAAAGCGGACGGCAGAGTAGAGCTTTCGGACGTTACCTTCGGATATATTCCCGAGCGTACCGTTCTTAAAAATCTTTCCTTCTCAGCACCTCCGGGCACTACCGTGGCGATAGTAGGACCGACGGGAGCAGGCAAAACCACTATAATAAATCTTCTTATGCGCTTTTACGATGTGAATAGCGGCAGGATAGAAATAGACGGCGAAAATATCTATTCTTATACCCGTGACAGTCTGCGGCGCGCTTATACGATGGTGCTTCAGGAAACCTGGCTTTTCCACGGTACGATATTTGATAACGTGGCGTACGGCAAGGAGGGAGCAACGAGAGATGACGTTGAGCGTGTTTGTAAGGCAGCCCATATACATAATTTTATCGTTTCGCTTCCAAATGGATACGATACCGTGCTTTCAGAGGCGGCGGTTAATATTTCCAAGGGTCAAAAGCAACTTTTGACCATAGCGCGTGCTATGCTCATTGATTCAAATATGCTTATACTTGATGAGGCGACCTCGAACGTCGATTCGTAAACCGACCTCGATATTTCGGACGCTATGGTAGGACTTATGAAGGATAAGACCTGCTTTGTTATAGCGCACAGGCTTTCTACCGTCAGAGATGCAAATCTTATTCTCGTAGTGAAAGACGGAGACGTAATCGAGATGGGAACTCACGAGCAGCTTTTGCAAAAGGGCGGATTTTACTGTGAGCTTTACGCCTCTCAGTTCGAGACGGTTTAAAAATCCCGAAAAAACAGTTAAAAAATCAGTAAAAAACACCCTAAAATTTATATTATTCCGTTATTTTCTATTTACAAACCCAAAATCATCTGCTATAATATATATGAGGTATTTGTAAAGGGGGAAGCGCTTTATGCCTTTTGAAAGCAGATTTGCGATAAAAATTTATTCCTGTCAGGGAGAAGGAACCATCAGTGCCGGCTACCACGAGGGCGCAATGGAAATTGTCGAGGTGCAAAGCGGAAGCATCTCGGTTGCGATAGGCACGGAGCACTTCACGGCATCGGCAGGGGATTTTGTTCTCATTCCGGCGGCGCTCGTTTTTTCGATTAGCGCTCTCGACGGTGCGGCATCCGTTCGCGCTTTGGTTTTCGATTCTGCTATAATAGAAGAAAATATGGAAAACTTTGATACTGAGATTTTCTATATGTTCTACGTTCAGTCGAGAAATAAAATTACCGTTTTTGATAAAAAGCATCCTATATACGAAACTCTTGCGTATTCGATGAGCGAGTCTTATGACGAGTACGTTTCGAAGGACGTGTGCTACAAGCTTCCGATAAGAGCCAACGTTTATCTTATGATGACCGCGCTTCTTCGATATTACTGCGGCTCTAAAAATGAGCTTGACCGTATGATATATCATAACGTAATGCGCCTTCGCCCGGTTATCGCGTATATAGACGAGCATTACAGCGAAAAAATCTATATCGAAACGCTTTCGGATATGATAACCGTCTCTCCCGACTATTTTACGAAGATGTTTAAGGACAGTATCGGCAAAACCCCCGTTGACTATATTAACGGTATCCGTATTAACAAAGCGCTTGAGCTTCTCTCGGAGAGTGACGTTCCCGTAAACGAGATAGCGGAAAAAATCGGATTTTCAAATCCTAACTATTTCCATAAAATATTCAAGCAATATATGGATACGAGCCCTCTTGCATATAGAAAAAACGCCAAGCTCGTAGAGGCATAATTTCATAAAAAAACAGACGAATCCAAGTGGTTCGTCTGTTTTTTTCTTTTTCTTTATTTGTAATTTCTCTTAACGAAATTAGGCTTGAGGTCAACGGGAGATTTGCCCGTCATCTCAAAGTCACCGAGCAGAGCACCTACGAATGCGCGCATAGTGCTTGCGTCCATAGAGTATGCGTTGATAAACGTGGGAACGCTTTCAAAGTAGTTATAGTATATCGAGGGAGCACCGAAGGATGCCGCAACCGATTTTTCACTTCCGTACGCAAAGGCGTAGAAGAGCGTGGAAAGATCCTTTGAGTAGAACGACATTCCCTGAGGCTGAGACATTGCGAGATAGCAAGCATATACGATTATGTCGTATTCCTCGGAGAACTCTTTGAGCTCGTCTTTGCTTTCAAGATGGTCAACAACCTTTGCCTCGACGCCCCTTCTCTCAAACTCATCCTTCATAATAGCGGCTGCATCCTGGAAGGGCTCATAAGGGGAGTATGCTACTATAAGAGCTTTTTTCACTTTTTTAGCATCAAAGGGAACGGCGTTAATCTTGTTGCTTACAAGAGTCAAAGCCTTCTTAGCGATTTCAAAGTTCACAGCATCAAACTCAAGGTTTTCTTCCTCGGTGAGTGCCACGGGGAGCTTAATCTCGTCGAAAAGGCCGAGAGATTCCTTGAGGTCGAGAATTCTTTCAACGGATTCGTTAAGACGCTCCATAGAAACTCTGCCGTCGAGAACCGCCTTTTCCATTACGTCGATATAGTCGTCGTTAACAAAGAGTACGATGTCGTTACCTGCATTAAAGCACTCGATATATACGTCGTCGTGCTCGAAGGCGGCAGCGCAGCCCTTCATTGCAACCGCGTCGGTAATGATAACTCCGTTGAAGCCGAGATCTACTCGCAAGAGGTCGAGTACCTTTTTTGATGCTGTCGCAGGGCGAGGAACACCAAGCGAGGTCAGCGAGTCGTCGATAGCAGGGAAGGAGTTGTGAGAAACCATAAAGGTCCTTGCGCCTGCGTCTACGGCAGCCTTCCATATCTTGCCGTAGGTAGCGAACCACTCCTCTTTGGTCATATCCTGTGTTCCGTAGCAGAAATGCGTATCTCTGTAATCGTAGCCCGAGCCGGGGAAATGCTTGGGGGAGGTGGCGAGTCCTTCGTCCTCGATACCTCTTATGATTGAGGGAGCAAGCTTTTCGATAATCTCGGGGTCACTCGAGAGGCATCTGACACCCATAACATCAAAGAAATTGTTGAGCAAATCGAGAACGGGGCTGGTAAGACAGTTAACACCCATGGATTTTGCTTCTTTTGCGAAGAATTTCGCTCTCTTATAGGCCAACTCCTCGGAACAAGCTGCACCTATGGACATATTAGCAGGTATACGGTGAAGCTCCTTAAATTTAGCATTAGCACCGTATTCCATATCGGCCATAACGATAAACGGAATCTTTACTCTGTTCTGGGCGTCTACGAGAGTTTCGGCGAAAGCCGCCCTTGACTCGAAAGGAACGTTGTCCTTGGTGAGAGCGTGGTCTGCATATAATCCGGTAAAAGGATATTTCGTTAAATATTCGGCATAACCGCCGTTATTGATAACGCCGAGGCGCAGGTCGCGTACGCCGGGGAAACCCGTCTGACCTATTTTTTCTCGTAGCGTTAATTCATCTAAATGGGGTCTTCTCATATTAAAAGTTTCCTTTCACAATAATATGTTCATAATCTATTATATAATGCAGAAAAGTTAAAGTCAATATAAAATTGGAATTAAAATAGTAAAATCAGCCACCATTTTCGGGTGGCTGATCAATTATTCAGTTGTATTTTTCTCTTTTAAAGAGTATTATTTTTGGGCGTCAACGCCTCTTAGGTTTTTCATAGTTTTTTACCTTTTTCTTTATCCGCGTCTTTAATAAATCCTTTTTTTAATTTATATGGGCAAAAAGTACCCGGCTTTAAGTCGCTTTATTATCTGCGGAAGGGAAGGTTTATCGTTGGTTCTTGTCTTTCTATGATATTTACCTCTCTTTTTATGAGTCTGCCGCCGTGCTCGAAATCCGCGCTATTCCGTCTATCTCACTGTGGCAGACTATATATTGCTGTGGCTCTTCAAAATTCTGCATCGGCGTTTCCTCCTTATCACTTTTGCTGCCTCTTGGCTCCTTGCATCTTAAATATATCATATTTTTTTCTGCTTGTCAATAGCAAAATGTAAAAATATCCAAAAAGTTACCAAAAATATTTTTTAATTTGTTAAAAATCAACAAATATATGGGCTATCTAATATTTATATTTAACAATCAGAGGCTGAAAATAGAAAATCGGGAGTAGTTGAGTTACTCCCGATTTTAAGGAATTTATTCAAAAAATACTTTTAAATCCTCTTCTCCGCGGACAAACGGAGCGGTGACTACCACGCGCTTCACTTCCGGTCTTGAAGGGAGCTCATACATAGGCTTCATCATTATGCCTTCGAGAATGGCACGAAGACCTCTTGCACCGGTCTCTCTTTCCACAGCAAGATGAGCGATAGCGCGGAAAGCGTCTTCATCGAATTCGAGCTCAATTCCGTCAAGCGAAAGCAGCTTTTTATACTGTTTGAAGAGCGCGTTTTTGGGTTCTTTGATAATTCTCACAAGAGCATCTTCGTCGAGGTTATCAAGGGTGACAATAACGGGAAGTCTTCCCACAAGTTCGGGAATAATTCCGTATTTAACCACGTCGTGAGCGATTATGTCCTTGTAGACACCACGCTTCATCTTTTCCTTCGAGGAGTGCTTCTCGGTGTTAAATCCGATCTGCTGATTTCCTTTGCGCTGCTCTATGATGGATTCTATACCGTCAAACGCACCGCCGCATATAAAGAGAATGTTCTTGGTGTTGATTTGTATAAACTCTTGGTTCGGGTGCTTTCTTCCGCCCTGAGGTGGAACGTTTGCAGTAGTGCCTTCAAGAATTTTCAGAAGAGCCTGCTGTACGCCTTCTCCCGATACGTCGCGCGTAATAGAGCGGTTTTCGCCTTTTCTTGCAATCTTATCTATTTCATCAATATATATGATACCGCGTTCTGCGCGCTCGACGTCGTAGTCGGCAGCCTGGATTAAGCGAAGGAGAATATTTTCGACGTCTTCACCGACATATCCTGCCTCTGTAAGCGTGGTAGCGTCAGCGATAGCAAAGGGAACTTTAAAGCTTTTTGCGAGCGTTTGTGCTATATAGGTTTTTCCGACACCGGTAGGGCCAAGGAGAAGGACGTTGGATTTCTGAATTTCAACTCCGTCGTCATCGGAAACTTCGTCAGAACTCTTTTTCTTTGCTTTAGGCGATTCGTCTTCAAGCGTGAGAATTCTTTTATAGTGATTGTAAACGGCAACGGAAAGAGCAAGCTTCGCAGCCTCTTGGCCGATAACGTGCTCGTCGAGCATAGCCTTTATTTCGGTGGGGCGGGGAAGAGTGTCAAAAGAGAGTACGTCATCATCCTCGGACTCGTCAGCGTTATTTGCAAATTGCTCCTCTATAAGATCGGCGTAAAAGGTCACGCAGGCATCGCATATATATGCCGACTTGTCTTTTGTGGGAATAAGAAAGTTAACCTCCTCTTCGCTTCTGGTGCAAAAGCCACAGCGGCGGAGAGTGTCTTTTGGGTTATCAGACATATTTTAAAGTTCCTTTTTGGTAATTACTTTATCGACAAGACCGTAAGCGCACGCCTCGTCTGCAGTCATAAAGTTGTCGCGCTCGGTGTCGCGCTCTATGGTCTCAAGAGGCTTTCCGGTTTGCTCGGAGAGGAGCTTGTTGAGTTTTTCTCTGATTCTTAAGATATGGTCTGCGTGAATTTTAATATCGGTTGCCTGACCTCTGGTTCCGCCAAGAGGCTGATGAATCATAACCTCTGCGTTGGGAAGAGCAAATCTCTAGCCCTTAGCACCGCTTGAAAGCAGGAATGCGCGCATAGAAGCAGCCATACCTACACAGATTGTAGATACGTCACACTTGATATAGTTCATAGTGTCGTAAATCGCCATACCGGAGGAAATAGAGCCGCCGGGGCTGTTGATGTAGAGATATATGTCCTTGTCGGGGTCCTGCGCCTCAAGATAAAGAAGCTGCGCAACAACCAAAGATGCGGTAACGTCGTTGACTTCATCGGAAAGGAAAATGATTCTGTCGTTTAAAAGTCTTGAATAAATATCGTAGGAGCGCTCGCCACGAGAGGTTTGCTCTACGACGACAGGTACAAGTGCCATAATGAATTTACCTTTCTTATTTTTATTTTAATAACAGCCGACAGTCAAGCCGGTTGACCGTCGGCTGAAATTTTTAATTACTCTGCCTTGTCGGCATCCTTCTTTGCGGTGGTCTTCTTTGCAGTAGACTTCTTGGCTGCAGGCTTTTCCTCGCCGGCGGCCTTCTTGGTAGAGGTCTTCTTTGCAGCGGGCTTTTCTTCCTTTGCTGCATCGTCAGCCTTCTTAGCAGGAGCCTTCTTGGCAGCGGTCTTCTTGGTTATAACAGCATTGTCCTTAACGAACTTCATAGCTGCTGCAACGAGAAGGTCAGCCTTGATATCCTCAGCCATAATCATACCCTTAACCTGATCCTCGGGAACGTTGTAAGCCTCGGAGATTCTCTTGTACTCTGCCTCGATCTCCTCATCGGAAACGGTGAGAGCCTCAAGAGATGCAATCTTCTCAAGTGCAAGTCTTACCTTAACCTGTCTCTCTGCCTGAGGACGCATCTGTGCGCGGAGTGCATCGAGAGTAAGACCGGTGTACTTGAAGTAGGTCTGAAGATCAAGACCGCTCTGACGGAGTCTAGAGTCGTAATCACGAACGAAGTTCTCGGTCTCAGCCGCGAACATGGGCTCGGGAATCTCTGCAACAAGCTTCTCCATAAGAGCCTCGGCAAGAGCATTTTCAACCTCAGCCTCAGCCTTATCCTCGTTTCTCTTTACCATTTTAGCCTTTATGTCGGCCTTATATTCATCAAGCGTGTCAAATTCGGAAACATCCTTTGCAAACTCGTCGTCAAGCGCGGGAAGCTCCTCAAACTTTATAGCGTTGAGCTTGGTCTTGAAGATTGCAGCCTTACCTGCAAGCTCCTTTGCGTGGTACTCCTCGGGGAAGGTAACGTTTACGTCAAACTCCTCGCCGATTGCCTTTCCAACGATCTGCTCCTCGAATCCGGGAATGAAGGAGCCGGAGCCGAGCTTGAGGTCGTGACCTGCGCCCTTACCGCCGTCGAAGGGAACACCGTCAACCGAGCCCTCGTAGTCGATATTTGCGATATCGTCCATAGCAGCAGCTCTGTCGGTAACCTCTACGGTTCTTGCATTTCTCTTTCTTGCGTTTTCAACCTCGCGGTCTACGTCAGCAGCCTTAACGGACTCGACCTTCTTCTCAATCTCGATGCCCTTGTAGCCGTCGATAGAAACTTCGGGCTTAACAAAGCCGGTAGCCTTGAGAACGATGTCACCGTCGGTGGAAACGATATCAAACTCGGGCTGTCCTACAATAGCGAGATCTGCCTCTTTAACAGCCGCCTCGAACGCCTCGGGAATGCAGGCGTTGATAGCATCCTCGAAGAAGATTCCCTTGCCGTAGTACTTCTCGATGATAGCCTTGGGTGCCTTACCCTTTCTGAAGCCGGGAACGTTTATAGACTTAACGTTCTTCTTGTATGCTTCGTTTTCTGCCTTTGCATAGACTTCCTTGCTTACCGAAAACTCCATGTAGAAGCCGGACTTCTCGGTGAGCTCCTTTTTAATAAGACTCATGTCTTTTCCTCCGGGAAATGAAATAAATTTTATTTTATTATTAAATTTAACCACACTATTTTACAACAAAATATCCGATTTGTCAATACCTCTTGGGATTTTTTGTGTAATTCGTTAGATTTTTACTATTTTAGGCAAAAACCTTAGGTAATCTGCCGACACAATGCTCATGTTTATTCCGTCGTATTCAAACGTTTGGGGAACTGTATAGTTTCCGTGAATATGACCGTAGTAAACGTCGGTTATGCCGTAGCGCTTCAGTATGTCGATAAGACCGTCGGACGCCTTCCCGTTCCAGAAGGGCGGAAAATGCATAAACACGGCGATTTTTTTATCGGGAAACTGCTCCTTTAGCTTTACAGCCTCTTTAAGGCTGAAATCGAGCCTCTGAGATTCGCGTGCGGTGAGCTTTTCAAAATCTGCGCTCGATGGAGCGTTTTGCGCATCCTCGTCGTTGTACCAGCCTCTTGTTCCTGCGATTATGTAATCGTCAACGGCGTGTGCGTTGTTAAAGAGAAACGAGATGGTTTTTATGTCGTTTTTTTCAAAAAACTCGTAGTGCTTTTTCATAGTGCACCACCAGAAATCGTGGTTGCCCTTTCCGAGAATCTTTTTTCCGGGAAGGGAATCAAGGAATTTCAAATCGCTCGTCGCTTCCTCAAGGGAGAGCGCCCAGGAAATGTCACCGGGGATTATAACAGTGTCGGAATCGGTTATCAGACGTCGCCAATTCTGTTCTATGCGCGTCATATAAGAGTCCCACGCTTTTCCGAAAACCTCCATAGATTTGTCGGTCTTGGCATAGGTGGAAAGATGAAGGTCTGCAATAGTGTATAGCGACATCTATGACTCCTTTCGTAGAATAAAACCCACAAGAGGGGGCAATAATAGTAATACCGTGAAATACGGCAGAGAGGAGTATGAAAACTCTCTGTAAAAGAAGGATGGTGAATTTTATGGAACAGAAGAAAAACTGTGAGGGCGCATGCGATATGAGCAAATGCATCAAGGGTATCGTATGCGACGTCAAGAACTGCGTTTATCACGCCCAAGAGAACAAGTGCTGTGCAGGAAGCATCGCAGTTGGTCCCAGAGAGGCTGATTGCTCTGCAAACACTAACTGCGTAACCTTCAAGCCCCGCGAGTGCTAAAGCTTATTTAGCCGAAGCGAATTTTCCTGTCTCCGATTTCATTTCCTCGCGCTCAATAACTCCCGTGTATACAGGAGTCTTGCCGAGGGTTCTTGCAAGAGGTGAGGGGATTTCTACACCGGTGTGCTCCTTCAGCATACCGAGTGCGAGAAGGTCGTCCTCGGGCTTACTGCCTGTAAGAGAGAGAAGAACGTCTGCGGCAAACTTGTAAGGCGATGCAGTGGAAACCACGAGCATAGGAGTTGCAGTCTTGTAGTCGCTTGCATAGCGCTTCGCCGCGTGAACGGCAACCGCTGTGTGAGTGTCTATAAGGCTGTTTTCTTCTTTGTAAATCTCGAGGATGGTTTCTTTGCATTCCTCTTCCTCGGTGTAATAGCCGATAAAGCTTTCGCGTATTTTCGCAAGCTCGTCTTCGGAAACGGTATACTTGCCGTCCTTTGCAAGCGCCTTCATATACTCTCTTGTCTTATCCGTGCCAACGACGGTGTAGAGAAGTCTCTCAAGGTTAGAGGAGATGAGAATATCCATAGACGGCGACATAGTCGTATGGAAGGCTCTGTTTGTGTCGTACACGCCGTCGGTAAGGAAATCGGTCAGAATGTTGTTTTTGTTGGAAGCGCAAACGAGCCTTCCGATGGGAGTGCCCATAAGCTTTGCGATATATCCTGCGAATATGTTACCGAAGTTTCCGGTGGGAACGCAAACGTCCATCACCTCGCCGAGACGGAGCGCGCCGGATTTGTACATATCGCAATAAGCGGAAATATAATATACAATCTGAGGAACGAGTCTACCCCAGTTGATCGAGTTGGCGCTGGAAAGGAAAACGCCCCTCTTGTCAAGCTCCTCGGCAAACTCCGTGTCAGAGAAGATGCTCTTTACGCCGTTCTGCGCGTCGTCAAAGTTGCCGACAATTCCCACTACCGAAACGTTAGAGCCTTCCTGCGTTTGCATCTGAAGCTTCTGCACGCGGCTAACGCCGTCGATAGGGTAGAATACCTTGATTTTTGTGGAAGGAACGTCCTTGTAGCCTTCAAGCGCCGCCTTGCCCGTATCACCCGAGGTGGCAACGAGTATGAGCGCATCTCTTTGTTCGCCGCATTTTTTGAGAGCTCTGGAGAAGAGTCTGGGCATAATCTGAAGCGCCATATCCTTAAATGCACAGGTCGGACCGTGCCAGAGCTCAAGCATATATAGCGAATCTCCGATTTTACTTACGGGAGCTGCTGTGGGGGTGAATTTCTCCTTGGAATAAGCGGCAGCCGCGTCCGAGAAAAGCTCGTCTTCTGTATAATCGGTGAGAAAGAGCGAGAGAATTTTCGCAGCTCTTTGCTCATAGGTAAGCGCAGAAAGCTCCTCGATAAAGGAGAGGTCTATCTGCGGTAACGTCTCGGGCATAAAGAGTCCGCCGTCGGATGCAAGGCCTGTTTTTATTGCGTATGCGGAGCTTACTCCTTCGCTATGAGCTCCTCTTGTGCTGATATATTTCATTTCTTTGTCCTTTCGATCAATGGGGAATGGCGGCAGTGTTGCCGTCAAACGCGGAGATTATATGTGTGATTTCGAATATTTTTTTGCCTTTTTCGTTGGTGGCGGCAATTACTTCTATAACGTCGAATCTCATTCTGAAATTCACGTCTTTTTTATAGCGCACAGCGGCGCTTATTATTTTTCGTTGCTTTTCTCGGTTGACCGCCGAGGCAGGGCGCGGCTCCTTCGGAGAGCGGCTTTTTGCGCTTCTCGTTTTTACCTCTACGAATACCACGGTATCTTCGGTAGAGGCAATAATGTCTATCTCGGATTTTCCCGACACGTAGCCTCTTTCGAGAATGACGTAGCCTTGTCTTTTTAGGTACTTAACCGCCGCTCGTTCGCCGCGGTTTCCAAGTAAGCGCTTCGGTGTAAGAAGCTCAAGAATTTTCATCTTTATCAAGGAATTTCAAAAAGCTTCTGCGATATATGGGCGCGACACCGTATTTTCTCACCGCATCCATATGGTCCTTCGTGGGATAGCCCTTGTGCTTGGCGATACCGTATTCGGGATACTGCCTATCAAGCTCGAGGCAGCCTCTGTCTCTCGTGACCTTTGCAAGAATAGACGCGGCGGCTATCGAATAGCTCTTAGAGTCGCCTTTTACCACCGTCTCGACGGGGATATTAAATCCGCGCTGACAGTTGCCGTCTATGAGCGCAAAATCTGCAGGCAAGGGAAGTGCCTCTACCGCACGTCTCATTGCGAGCATAGATGCGTTGAGTATGTTGATTTCGTCTATTTCCTCGGGGCTTGCCTCTGCGATAGCGTATGCGAGAGCCTTTTCTTTGATTATGTCAAAGAGCTTTTCGCGCTTTTTCTCTGTAAGCTTCTTGGAGTCGTCGAGCCCCTCGATTACCAAGCCTCTCGGTAGAATTACCGCCGCAGCGACTACCGGTCCACACAGAGGGCCTCTGCCTGCCTCATCGCAGCCGCATACAGCGCTTGCGCCCTCGGCGTAATGCTTTTCCTCGTATTCAAAGCTCGGCATACTATACGTCCTCCGGTCTTTCGAGAGTTATTTTTCCAATCTTTGCACCGCGGAACTCGTCAAGGAGCGTATCCGCCGTTCTCTGGTGATTTATTTCGCCACCACTCATAAGGAAGCCTCTCTTTTTTCCTACGAGACGGAATAAGTCGTAACCGTCCAGACCGTCAACCTCGGACTCGGTGAGCTTATAGCGCGTCATAAATTCGACGGGCGCAACGCTCATAAGGCGAGAGCAGAGAATCATAGCGATTTCTTCGGTATCCAAGATTGCATCTCTGATTGCACCGGTAATAGCAAGGTTCTCTCCAACGCGTGCATCCTCAAACTTAGGCCAGAGAACGCCGGGCATATCGAGAAGGTCAAAGCCGATTTCCGTGGGAACCCACTGCTTGGTGAGCGTTACTCCCGGGCGGTCCTCAACCTTTGCTTTTTTAGAGCCTGCTATACGATTTATAAGTGATGATTTTCCAACGTTGGGGATTCCGACTATCATTGCCTTAAGATGACGGCCGCTCATTCCCTTAGCCTTGTATCGCTCTATCTTTTCGGAGAGCACGGAGCGCGCCGCCTCTGCAAGAGAATCTATTCCCGTGCCGACAGCCGAGTCGATAATGACTGTGCGCGAGCCGCTTTCGGAATATTTCTTCGCCCAGCGGTGTGAAATCTCGGGGTTTGCGAGAGTGGATTTTGTAAATACCGTAATTTTAGGCTTTTCGCCGATAAGCCCTTCGATTTCCGGGTTTTTTGAGCTGTAAGGGATTCTTGCGTCTATAAGCTCGAGAATCAAATCCACCTCGGGAAGTGCCTCTCGCATAAGACGCTTTGTTTTTGCCATGTGGCCGGGGAACCACTGTATCGGGTTAGTTGCCATTTAATAGCTACCTCATTCTACCGTTCCGAATTTTGAAAACGGATAAATTCTTAATATGACCTTGCCGAGTACGCCGTCATCGTTGATTACGCCAAACGAACGCGAATCCTCGGAAACTCGTCTTTGGTCTCCCATAACAAAAAGCTCGCCCTCGCCAACAGTGCAGGTAACTTCCTTGTCCTTTGTCGGTCTGTGGACAACGTAATCCTCGACTAAAAGCTCTCCGTTGACGTAAACCGAGCCGTCGGCTTGAACCTTCACGGTGTCACCGGGGATTCCGATAACGCGTTTAATGTATGGGGTGGTAATATTCGCCTCTCGGTCTTCGAAAACTATAATGTCACCTCGCTTCGGGGTGTACATAAAATCGGTAATGATCAGATGCTCTCCGTCTGCGAGAGTGTCGTCCATAGATCTTCCGTCTACAACCGAATGCCTGAAGAAGAACGTCGCAAGAATGAGAACGGTTACGAGAGTGAAAACGAACAGTTCTACCATCTCGAATACCCCGTCTATTTTGCGCGGATTTTTCGGGTCGTATTTTTCGTCGAGTTTAGAGCGATGAGGCTTTGCGGCTATCGGCAGAGATGGATTTTCTTCATCGTCATAGCCTTCTTCGAGGGGGATTTCGCCGAAGTCTATAACCATCTGTTCGGTTTCCTGCTCGGAAAAACCGATGCCGACGGCGCTTTCGTCTTCTGCTGAAGGATCAGAGGACGGCTGTTCGGGTAATTCCTCAGAGCCGCTAAAATCCGTCTCGTTATCGAAGGAGAATATGTCGCTCTCTTGTTCTTTGGATGGCGCGTTATTATCCTGGGCGGTGTTTTCTGCGTTCAAATGCTCCTGCTCGTCGTTTTCTTCGGCGGAAGCCTTGGATATTGCCGAGAATGCGGCCTGCATAGCCTTTCTGTAATCAGCCAAGCTTCTTTCGTAGGATACCGACTCTTCCTTTGACTCCGCGTTGAAGTCGTCGTCCTGTGCGCTGTACAGAATCGAATCGAGCGACTCTGCTCGGGGCAGAGCAGGGGCTTCGGTGCCGGGAGCCTCCGCTTGGGACTCTGACACCGATGATGTATTTTCAGTATTAACCTTGGTCTCGGTTGGCGAGATGGGATCGCTTTCGGTGGGGAGCGATTCGGCTCTGAGCATAAAGCTTAATTCGGATTCGTCTATTTCGAGGTCCTTAAGGTCAAATGTGCTTGTATCTTTTGCTGCTATGTCAGGAGCATCTTTTTTATCGGAATCGTCTTTAAGAATCGGTGTTGGTTGAGCTGACGCGTCTTCGGAAGGCTTGTATCCGTCTTCAAAAAGAGACTCGGCTTTGCTCGCGTTATCCATTTCGGACTCGCTGTTCTGTTTATCCAATATTTCCACCGCCTTTCATACATAACTATTCATCATATATTCTACCATACTTAGTTACGAAATACAATATGTATTTTAAATATTTTTACAAATATTTTCGAAACCGTACATTACGAAAAACTACGAAAAACCGTTGGCGTGCCGATATTCAAGCAAAAGAAAACCCGAGCAAAGCGTAACTCTGCTCGGGTTTAAATACCGAAAACTAATTAAATCTTCTTTCTCGCTACGTACGAGGTGTGAAGAACGTGGTGTGCCTTGTGGCAACCGTAGGAGCCGCCGAAGTAGTTGTCGTAAACCTCTTTGATGATGGGGTTGAGGTGAGACTTTCTCATCTCCATTGCCGCATCCTGATCGTAAAGAGCCTTTGCACGAACGCTCTTAAGATCAACGGTGTCACGAACGTACTGAGGCTGGATAGGCTGACCGCCGCCGTTTACGCAGCCGCCGGGACAACCCATGATCTCAACGAAGGTCCAATCAGCCTCGCCGGATGCGATCTTGTCCATAACGATCTTAGCATTTGCAGCGCCGGAAGCAACACAAACCTTAATGTCCATACCTGCAATGTTGTAGGTAGCTTCCTTAAGACCTGCAGTACCACGAACCTCTGTGAAGTCAAGCTCCTTGTTATCCTTGCCGGTGAGAACATCGTTAGCGGTACGGAGGGCAGCCT
>JAZOMD010000057.1:0-2743 GCA_045653745.1 Eubacteriales bacterium
AGCATACTCCTTACCGTTCTTTACACCGGATATATCCATCGTATTTTCGTGCGGAAGCTCGCGCACCTCTTTATTGAAGATGATTTTCACAGGCTTACCGGCTACGCTCTCGACAGCCTTATCTGTGCCGTGTCCCTCTCCCGTATCGGCAAGAGAGCCGTAGAGCACTACGGTGTATTCCTCTGCCTCGGGGTGCTCCTTTGCATAAATGCTCATCGCCTTTGCAGGTCCCATTGTGTGAGAGGACGAGGGGCCTTTACCTATTTTATATATATCTCTTATTGACTTCATAGCGAACGCCTTTCTTTTTTTTACAATATTATTTTAGCACACTCCCCACGGTTAGTCAATAGCCTTTTTCAGCGCTCGGATTCCTCTTTGAATATTTTTCTTACAAGTGAGCAAAACGCCTCGGTTCTTCTGCTGACGTATCCGTCGGAGGGAAGGAAAAGCCTTACGGTTCTGTGAAAATTGCCTATCGGAATCAGTTTTATATCACTTGAAAAAAGCCCCTTCCAGGATATTTCTGGCACCACCGCGACGCCAAGTCCCATTTCCACGTATTTTCTGACGTAATACGGGTCGTCTGTGCTTATAACAACGTTAGGAATAAAGCCCGCCTCTGTGCAAAGAGAGAGTGCAAGCTCGGACATTCTCGAGCCACGGCTCATACTGATAAATCTCTCTGCGCGCAGCTCAGAAAGACTGACGGACTCTCTGTCAGCAAACTCCGAGTTGCCGTTTACAGCCAGCAATATACGCTCAGAGAGGAGCTCCTCCGAGGAATAGTGCGGCTCGCTGGGACTGTCCGAAATGACGGCATCATATGAGAGAGTGCGGTCAGTGCGCGTATGATGTATCGAAAAATTGACGGCAGGGTGCATTCTTTTGAATTCCTCTATTGCGAGGGTGACTATACGGCGATTGGTTTCGGCAAGGATACTTATTTCGCCCGACATTTCCCCCTCACGCTCCACGAGGCGCGAGCGCGCGGCATCAAGCTCCGAGAGGGCGCGGCGCGCGTGCGAGTAAAAGAGCCTGCCTTCCTCGCTCAGGGTGATTTTATTAGACCTGCGCAAAAAGAGCTCCGCGCCCAGCTCACGCTCGAGCCTCTTTATGCTCTGCGATACGCCCGACGGGGGAACGCCGTGCTTACGGGCGGTGTGTGAGAGATTTTCACTTTCCGCGGTGTCGCAAAAATATTTTATCTGTAAAAGCTCCATTCGGTTCTCCTTTTATAGTTTGTCCTTTCGGTTTTATTATACCACCTTTTACTATAACTGTCAAGTTATAGCGGCTATACTTTATTTTATGATTGAATATATACTAAATCTGTGTTAAAATACTAAACGGAATAAAAAAGACAAGGAAACGAAAAAATGGATTTTGTTTTACTTGCAGAGCTTCTCGAAATCACGATGGTAGTCAGCTTCGGCTGCTCCTGGCCCTTCAACGTAGTTAAATCGTGGAAGACAAGAACGGCTCACGGAAAGAGTCTTTCCTTCCTTCTACTCATACTCTTCGGATACGTTGCAGGAATTCTCTCGAAGTTTATCAACCCGAACTTTGATTTTGCTACGAAGTGGTACGTGGTATTCTTCTACATACTCAACTTTATTATGGTCGGTCTTGACACCCTCCTCTATTTCAGAAACAAGCTGCTTGATAAGAAGAGAGCCGAGTGCGGAGAATAACCAAATAAGCGAGCACCGCCCCGATTTCGTGGCGGTGCTTTCATGTTATGAATAGATATCGGGTGTGCCGAGGAGAACCTCGGAGTTCGTTCCGTAAAAGACGTCGTCGTGACCCGAGATGATACGGCAGAATTCCTCAAACTCGTCCCACTGCTTGGTATAGTCGAACTGATAGGAATGTCCCCATACCGAGAAGAGCATAGGCTCGTCTGCCTTCGCCTCAAGGAATTCCTTTGCAAGGTCGATAAGGCAAGGCTCGTGGTGTGATGCAGTGCAGGTAAATCGGAAGAGGTCGCTCGGAAGAGCAAAACGGTGGTTAGAGCCGGTCGTTCTCGCAAAGCGAGCGCGAGTTTTATTCTTCACTATCTCTATAACTCTATCGTCGGGTGTACGGCAGGGGTAGGCAAAGCCTGTGGTATCGTAGCCAACGAGAGTGGAGAGTGCCTCTATATCGTCGTTTACCTCGGTGATTATTTCTTCCTCGGAAATAGTGGTGAGGTCGGGGTGGTGGACGGTATGTGCGGCGACCTCGTGACCCCTATATATGTACTTGACGTCCTCTGCATGGACAACGTGGCGATAATATACTCTGTCATTATTCTCGCCGTAGCGGAAGGAGTTAACCGCGCCAAACCCCGAGGAATTAAGATTGAAGGTTGCGCGAAGACCGTACTTATTGAAGAGGTCTATCATTCGTAAATCCTGCGATACTCCGTCGTCATAGCTGAAGGTTACAGCCTTCATTTTTCCATTAAACATATTTATCTCCAAATTACTTCGTCAGATACTCGTCAATAGCCTTTGCCGCGATCTTTCCTGCTCCCATAGCGGATATAACGGTTGCGGCGCCCGTTACGGCATCGCCTCCTGCGAACACGCCCTCCTTGGTGGTTGCGCCGTTCTCGGTGACGATAATGCCGCCGCGCTTATTAACTTCAAGACCCGCGGTGGTGGATTTGATAAGGGGGTTAGGCGACGTTCCTATCGACATTACGACGGTATCTACGTCAAGGGTAAATTCGCTGCCTGCAATTTCTACGGGGCGGCGT
>JAZOMD010000058.1:0-15091 GCA_045653745.1 Eubacteriales bacterium
ACGCGATAGCACCCATAGACGAAAAGCGCCCGGCGCTTCCGACAGCCGTGCGCCGCAGTGCCGAGGTTGGAGTGAAGTATAGCGGCTATATAAAAAGAGAGCTCGCCGAGGCAGAAAGGCACAAGAAGCTCGAGGACAAAAAGCTCCCCGAGGATATAGACTACCGCGCTATAACGGGGCTTCGCCTCGAGGCGGCGGAGAAGCTTTCGAAAATCCGCCCTGCTAATATCGGGCAGGCGTCGCGCATCAGCGGAGTAAACCCTGCGGATATTTCGGTTCTTCTTATTTATCTTTCATAAGAAAAAATCTCACCCGTGAGGTGAGATTTTTGTTTTCTTAATTATCGGGAAAGGTAGGGAGTACCCCATAGCTCGAGGCTTTTGCCTATCCCCTTCGCGAGGGCGTTTTTGTAGATTTCATAGCCCCAGCCCAGGTCCCACAGCGGCATACCGCCTGCTAAAAAGCAGATTCTGTCGCTATCCGCTTCACGCCCTGTTTTCCTTCCCGAAATAACGTCGCCGAGGGCGGTTGTCTCGGAAAACGGCGCAAGCTTTCCCTCGTATATCATTTTGTATATCCCCACGCCTATACCTTCGGCAAAGCGCTCGCCCTCGGGAAGGAGCAGGTGCTCGCCGTAATAGGTCTCGTGCATTTTTGGGTTATCGAGGACTATCCTTGCCGATTTGAAGTAGCTCTCGTCCGAGGTGCATCTTCCGCTGATGATGAGGAGCGATCCCGCGGAGAGCCAGCCGTCCTCGAGCTTTATCGGCTTTAGCGCAGAGGCGGCAACGCTTACTATATCGCCCTCTCTCACGGCTGCCTCGAGGCTCTCTGCCGCCCTCGCCTCGATGCCGAATTTTTCTTCCATATCGCGGCAGAAGGACTCTGCCTTCTCCCTAAAGAGGTCGTAGACGACGAGCCTCTTTATGCCCTGCGCCTCGGTTTTAATTGCCTCAAAGCAGGCGCGGCCGACAGGCCCTGCGCCGATGCAGGCGCATACCTCGGAGCTCTTATTTGCAAGATGGCGCACGGCAACCGCAGGCACAGAGCCCGTGCGCACCGAGCTCACGAGATTTGCCGACATAAGCGCAAGCGGCTCGCAGGTGTCGGGGTTGTTGAGCATAAGCGTGAGAACAGAGCGCGGCAGACCCCTCTCGGGATTTTTTATGTTTGAGCCGTACCACTTCACCCCTGCAATATTAAATCTGCCGCCAAGGTATGCAGGCATAGCCATAAATCTTCTGTCGGGCGCGTCGAGGGGCATATTCGGAAATGGGCTCTCCTTTGGGAATTTCATCTCAATTCCGTGTGAGTTGTGAGTGTCACCGCCCATAACGTAGTCGCCCGAGGCTATGAGAGTGAAGATTTCCTCGAGCACGTTCGTGCATTTTCCGTAATCAAGCACGCCTGCCGCTATCGTGTCGCGCTCGTCAAGGTATAAAAAATCCGTTCCGTTTTTCATTTTATCTCCGTTTCCTTGATTTTTTCGGTCGGGTGGTGTATAATGTCTTTAGCTTCGGCTTTTATTTTTATTCTGTCCTCTTTGCGAAAGGAATACTGATGAAAAAAACAATCCTCGGCGGCTACGCCTTCGTGATACTCAGTGCCGTAATATTCGGCTGTATGCCGCTTATGGCAGACTATATTTATAAGGACGGAGTCAACGCGCTCTCGCTCGTCCTTTTGCGTAACCTTATCTCGCTGCCGCCCCTCGCGCTCCTTGGCTACCTCGGTGGGAGAAGCCTGAAAATTGAGGTGCGCGCCCTGCCGTTTACGGCACTCGTCGGAATTTTCGGCTGTGCGCTGACGCCGTTTTTGCTCTTTTCTTCCTATAATTATATGGACTCGGGAACGGCAACGGTGCTTCACTTCGTTTACCCTGCCGCGGTGCTGGTTATAGAGCTTGTGTTTGTGCGTGCGCGTGCGGAGCTCGGGAAGGTGATACCTATTCTTCTTTGCGTTTTCGGAATTGCGTTTTTCTACACCCCGGGCGCGGCGCTCGACCTCGGCGGCAGTCTTATTGCGCTTTCCTCGGGGCTTGCCTACGCCGTCTACATCGTGCTTCTCGGCGTTTTCTCGAGCCGCTTTTCGGTAAACGGCTTCCTTTTCGGCTTCTATACTACGCTCTTTGCCACCGTCGCGCTGTTTTTCGTAACTCTCCTCAGCGGAAGTCTTACCTTGCCGAGCTCGCTCGGTGGGCTCTTACTCACGGCGTTCTTCGCCGTCGCAATAAACGTAGGTGCCGTTATTTTATTTCAGTGCGGTGCGTTTATTCTCGGCGGTGCGCGCGCCTCTATACTCTCGACCCTAGAGCCGATAACTAGCCTTTTCTTAGGCGTGCTTTTCCTCGATGAGGGGATATCGCTTTTTACCGTCTTTGGTGCTCTCTTGGTAATAAGCGCGAGCGTCGCCGTTTCGCTCTTCGACCTTCGGAGAGAGGGCGGTCGGTAGAGCCGTTTTTATTTTTCGAAATCCTGCTTCCTTTGCCTGATGATAAGTCGGGCAAAGGCTTTTTTGTTGAAGGGGATAAGCGGATAGAGGTATCGCCTCTTTCCCGAGAGGGTCTTGTTCGTTGCCACGGCAAGGCAGAAGACGACTATCCCGATACCGAAGCCCCATACACCGAAAAGCCATACGAGAAGAAGTATCAGCATACGCATAAATTTGAAGGCATAGCCGAGCTCGTGGTTCTGCTGTGAGAAGGTCGCAATAGCGACGAACGCCATATAAAGAATAACGTCGCCCGATAGCCACCCGACCCCGACGGCAAAGTCGCCGAGGATTAAAGCGCCCACCACCGACAGCGAATTCGATAGAATATCGGGGGTGTTCATAGAGGCGATTTTGAGTCCGTCGATTGCTATTTCAACAAGGAATAATTGCAGTATTATAGGCAGCGCGCCGGGCTCTCTCGGCACGAGGAATGAAAGCGCCGGCGGCAGTATCTCGGAATACTCGAGCGCAAGATACCAAATAGGGGTAATCACCACCGAGAGAAGAAGAATAAAAGTGCGCACAAGGCGCAGATAAGTGCCCGTCAGCGGCGGAAAATAAAAATCGTCGGTCTCCTCGAGGTAGTCGAAGATAGAGGTCGGCAAAAGCATCGCCTGCGGTGAGGTGTCACAGAGCACCACCACGCTCCCCTCGAGAAGCTGTGCCGCCGCCGCATCGGGGCGCTCGGTCGTGCGGATTTTCGGGAAGGGGTTGAACCAGCCCGAGCGTATCAATGATTCGGCAAGGCTCTGAAATCCGAGTGTCAGAGAGCGCGGCTTTATCTTGTTTAGCTTCTCTCTTATATCTTTGACAACACCCTCGTCGGCTATGCCTTCCATATAGCAAACCACCACGTCGGTCTCCGATGAGCCACCCATATTGAAGTGCTCCATCGTGAGGCGTCTGTCGCGTATTCTGCGCCGAATAAGCGCAGTATTGACAACTAAAGTTTCCACAAAGCCGTCTCTCGCCCCTTGCATAACCCTGTCAGTCTCGGGCTCCGAGGTCGGTCTTGCAGGGTAGGTTCGCAGGTCGAGCACCAGTGCCTCGTTGCCGAAGCCCTCCGAAAAAAGCGCCGTCTCGCCCGAGAGAACCGAGCGTGTTATTTTCTCGGGGTCGGACACCCTTGCGATTTCCGCCGTGGGAATTTTTCTCATAAGAGCCTCTGCCGAGAGGCTCTCCTTTTCGCCGATAAGCACCTGGAGTATCTTTAAAAGCTCGGTGTCCTTGACGAAGCCGTCGATATAAAAAAGGGTCATCTCGCCTCTACCATTCTCGATATGTCTTTCAATGATGTCGAAGCTTTTGTCTGCGCGCAGTCTCTCGCGCATATAGAGAACGTTGAGGTTGTAATCCTTTTGTAGCGCCCTATCTTTTATCTCTATCCCCCCCTTTTTTTAGCCTTCGCTATTTTCTCTTTTTTTCTTCAGGATAAGCACGTTTTCGTCAACCGCCTTCTTATTCAAAGGATACCAGAACCACAGCACAAGTCCCAGAAGCAGAAAGCCTATCGCAGGGAGCACCGTCGAGAGGTTGAAAATTCCCACCTTCACAGAGTCGGGAAGGGGTACGCCTGCGATCTTCTCGTAGCCGATAAAGGAGAGGAGAAATCCCGTCAGACCTGCCGCGGCTGCCTGACCGACCTTTCGCGAGAAGGAATAGAGCGCGTAGATAGAGCCGTCCTCTCTTATGCCGTTTTTGATTTCGGAATAGTCGATAACGTCGGTGATGATAGCCCAGGAAACCATCGTGAACACGCCGAGCCCGAGCCAGGCGAAGAAGTTAAGTCCGACGTAAACCCACACGCTTTCGGGTCTTATAAAGAAAAGAAGAAGCGATATTGCCGCCGCGATAATACTGCTGACGGCGCTTATCTCTGCCTTTCCGAATTTGCCGACCAGGGGCTTTGCGAGGGCTGCGGAAATCAGCATACCGAAAAGCATAGCGAAGGTGGAAATCGACTGCGCGGTGGTGTTTGAGTAGTAATCGGGATAGACGTAATTTGCCATCTGCTGAAGGGTAAACTGTGCTAGCAGCATAAGCACCGAGGCTACTATAATTGAAATGAGCGCGCGGTTTTTAAGAGCCGAGCGAAGCATATCTCTGACGCTGTATTTCTCTCGGTGCGCGGTGACGGTGCGCACTCTCTCGGTGGTGAGAAAATAGCAGGCGATATAAGAGATAATTGCAAGAGCCGAGAAAATTCCCGCAATGACAGTAAAGCGCGCGCCGTTCATCTCGGTGATTTTTATACCGTTTATAATTCTCGTGTCGTAGGTTAAAAGAGGTATCCCTGCGCCGACTATAACTCCTGCGAGCGTGCTACCCATAGAGCGGAAGGTCGAGAGCGACTGCCTGTCCTCGGGCTCGGGGGAAATCGAGGACGCCATAGAGCCGTAGGGGATATTTATCGAGGTATAGAATATCGAGCCCCAGAGGATATAGGTAACGAAAAGCCAGCTTATCCTAAACCACATCGGCGAGTCGGCAAACGCCGACTGATATATAAGAAAGGACGCTATCGCAACGGGGGCACACATTCGGAGAATCCAGGGCTTGAATTTGCCTTGCGCGTGCGTCCTTGACCGGTCGCATATTCTGCCCATCGTCACGTCGGTAAAGGCGTCGAGAAACCTCGCGAGCATCATAATTATTCCGACCGTCGCCGCACCGACGTGCATAACGTCTGTATAGAATTTAAGAAGAAAGCTTGAGGATAAAATAAAAGTGAAGTCGTTTCCGAGGTCGCCGAGAAGATAGCCGAGCTTGTCCTTTATCCCGAATTTCGGGAAAGCGTGAGTACCGTTCATTTTCCTGTCCTTTCGTCATAACCTTGTACTCTATTATGGCACAAACCCGACTCCGTCAAACACAAAAACGAAATAAAAAGAAAAAAGCTCCCTCTGTATCTTGGCGCGGTCTGCCCGTTCGCGGCAAAGCTATAGAAGCCTCGTATCTTTATTTAGTAGGTTTTTGTGCGAGCATATTGATTTTGGCGACAAAAAATGCTATAATTAACGTGTAGCGGCAGTATGCCAAAGCAGAACTATGTCAAATCTCTACGTACAGGAGGACAAAATGCCAAGAAAGCTTCGCAATTTCATTCAAAAGTTCGTACATATCCTCGAGGGCGGAATAGCAATTCTGACCCTGCTCGTTCTCATAGGCCTCGTAGGCTTTGAGGTCTACAAGATGTTCACCGAGAACGGATATTTCCAGGACGCAAACCTCTATCTTCAAAACATACTGACTCTTATAGTCGGCCTTGAGTTCGTGCGAATGCTCATAAACCTCACCCCTGCAAACACTCTCGAGGTTCTTATCGTGGCTATCGCAAGACAGGTTATCGTAAACCACAACGACCCCCTTTCCAACATTGCCTGCGTTGCCTGCATCGCAGGGCTCTTCGCTATAAGAAAGTTCCTTATCTCTCGCTCCGACCTTAAAAAAGAGCTCTCCGACGACGAGGTGTGCGAGGGCGACGGGACCAAGCAATACTGAAATATGGATAAAAAATTCAAAGAGAAAAAGCAAAAGGAATGGCGCGTGCCTAAAAGGCGACAGCCGATTTTTGGGATTTTTAGAAAAATCTTTCGCCCCCTTTTTAAGGCAAAGGTCGAGAGCGTTATCGAGACCCTGCCCGACAAGGCTATCATAGTTTCGATTCACGCGGCGAAAAACGGCCCTATGGCAATCTCTCTGAATTACCCGAGGTTCCACTGTATGTGGGGTCATCACGATATGCTCGGCGGCTATATCACAAGGTACAAGTACCTAAGAAACGTGCTGTATATTCAGAAAATGCACAAGGGCAAGCTCTCCTCGACCCTCAAGCCCATCTACGAGGCAGCCTTCTCAAAGTGGATATACAAGGGAATGAAGGTTATCGGCACCTATACCGATATGCGCTTTATCACCACTATAAGAAAGAGTATGGCGGTGCTCGACGACGGCGCATCGGTCGTAGTCTTCCCCGAGGACTCTGCCGAGGGCTACTTTGACGAGGTGCGCGCAGGCTTCCCCGGCTTCGTTATGCTGGCGGCGGCATACTTTTCCGAGTGTGGCGAGGACGTGCCGATTATCCCTGCGTATATATCCACAAAGAAGAAGCGCTTTATCCTCGGAGCGCCGAAGTACGCGCACGAAATGGAGCTCTCCGGCAAGACGAAAAAGGAGATTACAGCCGAGCTCTGCGAGGATATCAACGCGCTCTACCGCGACTACATCGCCACCGATAAGCCACTCCCCACCATCGTCAAGGACGCGCCCACAAGACCGCGCGGATATTACGACGAAAAGAAGACCGACGAAGCCTAAACTCGAGGTTTTGCTAACCGTGGGTTATCATATCTCTCGAAATTCAATCCAAAAAACATAAAAAGAACGGACAGGCGTCCGTTCTTTTTCTTTATACAATAAAAGTGATTTAGGAAAATATTCTACAGAAAGCGTTTGTTTCTCTGCGTGACTTCGTCACAGATTTCATTCCGGATTTATGCTATAATAGCCTCAGAAAACGAAAGTAAAAGGAGATTTTCAGAATGTCTGTAATCAAAATAAATGAAGAAAATTACAAAAGTTTAAAAAGCGGAGATAAGCCCCTCTTACTCGACTTCTACGCCGACTGGTGCGGTCCCTGCCGTATGGTAGCTCCGATAATCGAGGAGATAGCGGCGGAGCACCCCGAAATAGCCGTCGGCAAGGTGAACGTTGACTCCGAGGCAGGGCTCGCACGCGAGTTCTCGGTTTACAGTATTCCCACCCTCGTCGTAGTAAAGGACGGCAAGGTCGTCGGCAAGGCGGTTGGTGCTCGCCCGAAGGAAGAAATTCTCGCGCTTATACCGTAAGAGCGCGCAGACGCTTCTTATCAAGAATCTTTATACCGCCGCGCGAGGAGCTGACTATCCCCTCGCCCGAAAAATACTTCACCATTCGCGAGACGACCTCTCGGGCAGAGCCCATATACTTTGCTATCTGCTCGTGGGTAAGACGGACGGTGTCCTCACCCGTCTTTGCACATTCGTCGAGAAGGAAAATGGCAAGTCTTTTATCCATACTCATAAAGAGTATCTGCTGCATAACCCACATAACGTCGGAAAAGCGCGTGAGCGCGCGCTCGAGGGCAAATATCTTCACCTCGTCGCATCTTTCCGATAGCTCCGCCATAGCGCAACCGCCGACAACCACGCACTCGCTGTCTTCCTCGGCGTCAACGAAGACGTCGAAGGTTATTGCCTCGAGAACGCAGGACGCCGAAAGTATGCACATATCTCCTGCATAAAGGCGGTAGAGGGTTATCTCCTTGCCGTCCTCGGAAATCATATAAATACGGAGCGTGCCGCTTTTGATTATGATTATTCCCGTGCACTCTCTGCCGTCGTGAATATTCCTTCCGCGCTCAAAGCAGACCGACGCCGAGGTGCGGATAAGACCGGCTCTGTCGCTCTCGGATATATTTTCCCAGAACGGAAAGCACTCGGCAAAAAGCGCTCTTATTTCAGCCTCGTTAAATGACGACACGGCACACCTCCAAAAAAACTTTACGCGTTTACACATAAATTATACCAAAGCTCGGGGCGTAAGTCAACCGAAAATAAAAATAATTTAAAAAGCCGAACGTGACTAAATCACGGAAACGGGCAGGAAATTATGATAAAATAAAACCACAAAGAAACGAAAGGAATTTTCCAAAATGAAAAACTTGAAATATTATATCTGTGAGCACTGCGGCAACCTCGTCGAGGTAGTAAACGACGGCAGAGTAAACCCCGTCTGCTGCGGTCAGAAAATGAAGCTCCTCGAGCCCGGCACCGTCGAGGCGTCGAGAGAAAAGCATATCCCCGTGGTAAGCAACGAAAACGGCGCGGTAAGAGTATTCGTCGGCTCGGCAGAGCACCCGATGTCAGAGGAGCACTCTATCCTCTGGATAAGCCTGCTTACCGACAAGGGTGTGCACAGAGTGCAGCTTTCCCCGAGTGAGAAGCCCGAGGCGGCATTCGCGCTCGTCGGTGAGACTCCCATCTCTGCATACGCATACTGCAACCTGCACGGCCTCTGGAAAGCGGATTTTTAACCCGTTTTGACAACGATAATTTACAAAATACAAGAAAAACAGGAGATTTAATATGAACGATAAGGTACACGCACTTCTCAACGACCAGATAAACAAGGAGTTTTTCTCCGCCTATATATATCTTGATTTCTCGAACTACTTTTCTTCCCTCGGGCTCGACGGCTTTGCCAACTGGTATAAAATTCAAGCAGAAGAGGAGCGCGACCACGCATTGCTCTTCTATCAGTACCTGCAAAACGAGAACAAAGCAGTAACCCTCGAGGCGATAGCAAAGCCCGACAAGGACCTCTCCTCTCCGCTTGCCGTACTGAAGGCAGGGCTCGAGCACGAGGAGTACGTAACCTCGCTTATAAATAACATATACGGCGAGGCTCTCGCGGCAAAGGACTATCGCACCGTACAGTTTCTCGACTGGTTCATCAAGGAGCAGGGCGAGGAAGAAACCAACGCAAACGGCCTTATCTCGAAGTTCGAGCTTTTCGGCTCCGACCCGAAGGGGCTCTACCTCTTAAATCAGGAGCTCGCGGCAAGAGTCTATTCCGCACCCTCTCTCGTACTATAACCCTACCGTGCACCACTTCTCTTTCCTTCCCTTCTATATATACACAGCAAAAGTGAGGATGCAAAGCCTAAGGCCTGCATCCTCGCCGATTTTTTAAGAAAAGTGCACGGGGCTTTTTATCAAAGCTCGTCGAGCGTGAGAGGGAAAAGCGAGTAGTAGCCGTCAGCCGTGAGGCGGCGAGACTCTATGCCGAGCTTCACAGCACGCTCGCCCTCAAAGAGTCCGAGCTCGAGGGTGTACTCGCCTGCCGGCACGCCGCGATAGTCGAGCGAGATGGTCTCAGAGGAGAGAGATTCGGCTTCCCATCTTTGGCTGTCGGGGAACAGAGAGTTGAGGGGGTAGAGATTGCCCTTACCGTCCGAGAGACGAAGGCGCAGGTCGTACTGATGATAGCATCTTGAGAAGCCCTTGTTGCGGATATAAACGCGAGCTATCTCTCTTGCGCCCGACGAGGGCGTGCCAACGTCAACGCCATCTATGAAGAACCAGTATCCGAGGCGGTTTGCAAGATAGTCGCTGATGTAGGGGTTTTTCCCGTGCCACTCGTCCTCGTAGCCGTGGAAGCCGGCGTAGGTCGCGTGCGCGGTGCGCAGAGCCTCAATAACGGGGAAGCCGCCCTTGAAACGCTCCTCGGTCTGGTGCCAGACGTGAGCTATCTCGATATCGACGGGCGCGTTCTTTGCAAAATGCTCGAACAGCGAGGGAAAACGCATAGTATCATAGCCGAAAAGCTTGACGTATCCGTCAACGCAAATCGAGTCGTCGCGTAGTCCGAGTCCCTTGCCAAGACAGTAATCGTAAAGCTCCGACGCCTTCTCGGGGCTTGATTTCCAGGCGTGCTCTATAAAATCGTCGTTGAGAATAAGAGTTTTGTTTTTGAAGTGCCCAAGGTGCAGATTTATATGCTTTTTAAGCACCTCGGGCGCGAACACCTTGTTGGAGCCGGTACCCGTGTGCCCCTCACCCCAAGTGCCGAAGGTGCCGATGTCGATATACTCAACTCTCGGGTCGCTATCGAATTTCTCGGCGCACTTTTTAAGAAAGGCGTCGAGCTTTTCAAGGTAGATAGGGTCGCCGTAATCGGGCTCGTACGCGGTGCAGCGTCTTCCGTCGCCGAGGTCCTGTCCGTCCGCTCCGACCTCGGTGTATCCTGCACCTGCATCAAACACCCATTTCGGAGTAGCGTAAACTATCTCTCCGCTCTCAAAGGTGCAGATGCGCAGAGAAAATTTATAACCGAGCGCTCCGCGCTCCGCCATTATCTCGTCTATCTCCGACCAGTCGATTTTATCCTCGCTATCGGGCTGAACGTCGCCCCAGTCAAAGCGGATATAGACGTGGTGCATTCCGCCCGTAATAAAGCGCGCGCCACATTCCACTCTGTCGCGGTATCTTCCGTCCTTTAAGCCGTTGTCGACGAAATGGTAGTACCAGCCCTTGTGAGGGTTCTCAAGCACCGTCTTGTCGTCGGCTATATGGCGCAGGTCGCGGTAGCTTTTCGAGGTGCTGACAACCTCGCGCTTGCTTTGGGGATTAAGGGGCATAACGCTTCTCCTTTTGGAAAAAATTCTTCATTTCTCGGCTGACTTTGTCGGTCAATTCATTCTAACAAATCCAGAGGGCAAAGTCAAGGGATTTTGAAAAAATCGCTAAAGGGGTTCTCGGGAAATGTAAAATACACAGCTTCGGACCGGCGGCGCACAAATAACAGCAAAAAAACAAAGGGGGGCTTGACTTTTCCCTCCTTTCGTTATATAATAGTCGGGATAAATAAAGAAACAAAAGAGAGGGAAGGGAAAAATGCCCGAAATACAAACCGAAAAACAAACTCTGTTCACTCGCCCGATAATCGTAGTCCTGTGCGCGCTTCTCTGCTGTGCGCTGTGGGGCAGCGCAACGCCTTTTATAAAGCTCGGGTCTGCAATTCTTATACCCGAGGTGCACAAGGGTGTGCCGTCCACTATGCTTTTTGCAGGCGTGCGATTTGCTATGGCAGGAATTATAACGGTGCTTATATACAGTATAGCAAGACGTAAATTCCTCTATCCCCGTCTCTCGAATATGCCGCGCGTGCTTACGGTCGGTGCGTTCCAGACGGTGATACAGTACATATTCTTCTACGTAGGACTTACGCTCACCACGGGTGTTAAGGGAACTATCGCAAGCGGCACCTCGGCGTTCTTCTCGGTGCTGGTTGCCAGCCTCATTTTCAGGCAGGAAAAGCTCGCTCCGAAGAAAATCCTCGCCTGCGTGCTCGGATTTCTCGGAATTATAATCATAAACCTGAAGGGCCTTGAATTCACGATGAACTGGGGCGACTTATTCGTAATATTCTCGGCAATCTCGCTCGCGGTATCCTCGGTGCTTATCAAGAAATTCTCGAAATACGAGGACCCCGTCGTTATCAGCGGATATCAGTTCATCATCGGAGGAATATTCCTTGCGCTGCTCGGACTTATCCTCGGCGGACGGCTCGACCTCTCGAGCGTTAAGGGGGATTTGATTCTCCTTTACCTCTCCTTCCTTTCGGCTATCGCCTACGCGCTTTGGGGAATACTCTTAAAGTACAACCCCGTCTCGAAGGTAAGCGTCTTCTCCTTTACAACGCCTATCTTCGGCACCCTTCTTTCGCTCCTTATGCTCCCCGAGTCGAGTGGTGTCGAGGTACTCAATCTCGTCCTCACCCTGATTCTCGTCGCATCGGGAATTCTCCTTCTTAATTACCAAAGACAAAAGAAAAACGTATAAAACCGAACAAAACAAAAGAGCACTTATGCTAATGCCATAAGTGCTCTTTTTGATGCAAAATGCCGATAATTGTAAATGAAAGTTTGCTTTTTTATCTGATGCCGAAGTTTTCGATTACGTAATCCATATCCTTGTCGCCGCGACCGGAAAGGTTTATCAGCACGGAGCCCTTGTCCATTGTTTTCGCAAGCTTCATTCCGTATGCCACGGCGTGAGAGGACTCTATTGCAGGGATTATACCCTCAAGACGGGCAAGCTTGAAGAAGGCGTCTATGGTCTCCTCGTCGTCGATTACGTCGTACTTAACTCTGCCAAGGTCGCGAAGGAAGGCGTGCTCGGGGCCCGAGGAAGGATAGTCAAGACCGCTGGCAACCGAGTATACGGGAGCAGGGGCGCCGTTCTCGTCCTTGAGCATTATGCTGTTGAAGCCGTGCATTATGCCCTCTGTGCCGTACTTAAGAGAAGCCGCGTGGTCGCCAAGCTTAGGTCCTCTGCCGAGAGGCTCTATGCCGTAAATGTCAACGGGGTCGTTGAGGAATCCTGCGAAAAGTCCTGCAGCGTTCGATCCGCCGCCAACGCAGGCAACGATAGCGCTCGGAAGGTGTCCTGTCATATCGACGAACTGCTCTCTTGCCTCAATTCCGACAACGCTCTGGAAATCTCTTACCATCATAGGGAAGGGGTGCGGTCCGAGAACCGAGCCTATGCAGTAAATGGAGTCCTTGTACTCGCGGCTGTATGCGTCAAACGCCGCGTCAACCGCTTCCTTAAGGGTCTTAAGACCGTGTGTAACCTCGACGACGTTAGCGCCGAGTATCTTCATTCTTGCAACGTTGGGCGCCTGCTTCTTTATATCAACCGAGCCCATATATATATCGCATTCAAGTCCGAAGTATGCCGCCGCAGTAGCGAGAGCAACGCCGTGCTGACCTGCGCCGGTCTCGGCGATAACCTTCTTCTTGCCCATATACTTTGCAAGAAGCGCCTCGCCCATACAGTGATTGAGCTTGTGCGCGCCCGAGTGGTTGAGGTCCTCGCGCTTTGCGTAAAGCTGTACCTTGCCACCGAGAAGGTTGGAAAGGCGCTCAAGATGAGTTACGGGAGTGGGTCTGCCCTGGAACTCCTTTCTTATTCTGCGCAGCTCTGCTATGAACTTTCTCGACTGACAGATAGAGTGGTAAGCCTCGGTAATCTCCGCCATAGCCGCCTTTAGCTTATCGTCGACGTACACGCCGCCGTACTTGCCGAAATATCCGTCGTTATCGGGATAATTATTAAAATAAGTATCAAAATCTACGTTGTTAAGCTTCATTTTTTATATTCCTTTTCTTTGTTTTTGTAAATAATAGTTTTCAATTATAGGCTAAACAAGCCTTGCCATCGTATAATTCCCATTTTGTTCTCTCCTTTTTTCACACCTCGTGCAGATTTGAGCTTCGGGTCGGCTTAAAACAAAAAACCCAAATGATACCGGAATTCGGTATCATTTGGGACGAAAAATCGCGGTGCCACCCAAATTCAGAGCAAAAAAGCTCCCTCAAAAGCGCACGGTATGCGCTGTGCGGTATAACGGCCGCCCGCCGTCGAAGCCTACTAAAAGTTCGGTCCGCCCTCAGAAGCCCATTCGCCACGCTGCCCTATACCGCAATCACACCGCCTGCGGCTCTCTTTGATAGAGACTTGCAAGGTTACTATTCTTCCTCACAGGTTATGAAAGAATTATACTACCTTTTTCGCCTTTTGTCAAGAGATTTTTTAAATTTAACTATTTTTGGCGCAGCTTTGGGGTGAAAATAGGCGTTTTCGCGCACCGCCCCCGAGTGTACTTCTATTTTTCTATAAAAATCGGGCGCATTTGCTCGCCGTGCATGGCGTGCTCGAGGGCTATCGGTATCTCGGACATTTTTGCGACCAGAGAGTATGGCTTGCCCTTTGGGTCGTCCTCGCTCATTCTGACAAAATACACCGAGCGGCGCGTCATAAGGCGCGCAAGGTTTGCAAGATTTTGCGACATTGCATCGTTGCTCGCGAGGGCTAAAAGAAGGGGTCTGTCGGAGCGCAGGTGTGCTTTAACCGCCATAGTGAGCGGTGTGTCGGTTATCCCGTTTGCTATCTTTGCAAGGCTGTTTCCCGTGCACGGGGCAACGATTAACGCCTCGAGCGGATTTTTCGGGCCGAGGGGCTCTGCCTCGGCTATCGTGCATATCGCACGGCGCGAGCAAAGGCTCTGTACCTTCTCGAGAAACTCGCTCGCAAGAAAGAAGCGCGTGTCGGTTTTACGGACGTTCTCGCTCAAAATCGGCTGTACCTCGTAGCCTCTTTCGATAAGCGCTTCGAGCGATTTGAGCGACGCCGCGAGAGTGCAGAACGAGCCCGAAAAGGCGTAGCCTATCAAAGCACTACCTCCCCTGAGCTGTACCGAAGCCTATCCCGTACACACTCCGCCATAAGGCGCCCCGAGCTCTCGGGATAGGAGCGCGTGGGAACCGACGGAAGCCTTATAAGCTCGCCCTCACCGAGGAAATTATCTCCCGAGGCAAGCTCTATTATTTTTAAGTCTCGCGGCATAGCCGAAAGCACGTTCTCGGAAAAAACGCGCACGGGTGCGGTATTTATAAGCAGGTCGAGGGGGTAGGGCGCGGTTTTCTCGTCTATAAGCTCCGCCCTGACTCCTGCCTCGCAGAGCGAGAGGCGCACCGTTTCCTTCGTGGTATATACGCGCACGGGCACACCGAGAAAGAGCAGCAGCCGAACAAGCGCCGAGCCTATTCGCCCGTATCCGACCACGCCTATCTCCATATCGTACGGAGCAGAGGGAATATGCGAGAGAATAAATCCGAGAGTTCCGAGGGCGGTGAGCCTTGCGTTTTCTAAGAGAAATTTTTCATCGAGCGAGAGGTCGTATATATTCGCGCCGCGTGCTGTAAGCTCGGCGCGGAGTGCTGTGGGAATGTCGTATCCTACGGCAAGGGTGGACTCATCGGCTTCCTCTGCCGCTTCGGCAAAGGAGATGTCGGTTCCCGAGAGGTGAGCACCGTCACGCGAGGTAGGTATGGGATAGAGAAAAAGCCGAGCGACACCGCCGCTTTCCTCGAGGGACAGGCGAGCCTTGCACGCAAGGAGCCTTTTCTCCCCCCCGAAGACTTTTATTTCCATAGTCGTCTCCTTAAATCAGCGAAAAATAAGATGCCGCGCCGCAAGCCTCGGGAAAATCT
>JAZOMD010000059.1:0-4413 GCA_045653745.1 Eubacteriales bacterium
CGCATTTCGGTAAGAAGCGCTTCCTCGCGTGCAAGGCGTGCCTTCTCGGCTGCCTTTTCTTCCTCTGCGAGTCTTGCAGCCTCTGCTGCTGCCGCCTCTGCCGCCTCTGCCTCTGCTGCCGCCTTAGCCTCAGCCTCTGCCTTCGCCGCGGCTTCTGCAGCCGCTTGCTTTTCGTCCTCGTCGGAGAAGCGGTTCTTCACGTTTCTCGAAATTTTCTCTGCACGGGTCTTCATTCCCGAAACGACTCTCATTACTATAAAGAGCGTCAGAGCAACTATAAGGAAGTTGATTATCGCCTGAAGGAACGAGCCCCAGAGTATGGAAACCTCTGCCTGTACGACAGCCCCCTCTGCATCGAGAATCTCGGGCTTGACAATCCACTTCAGGTCATCCATATTGGAGTGACCGGACACAAGGGCGATAATGGGAGATATAAAGCCCTTAGTAAAAGCGGTAACTATTGCGGTGAAAGCAGATGCAACGGCAACGCCGACTGCCATATCAACCACGTTGCCGCGCTTGATGAATTTTTTGAAATCTTCTATGAACTTTTTCATTCACGAGTCTCCTTTCCTATGTTGTAAACACTTTTTATCTTCAGGGTTTCCCCAAGAAGTCTTGCCGACGTGCTCCTACCGAGCACAGAGAAGGAAATTTTTACGGGAGCACCGCTTGTAAGCTCGAGACAGTTGTCCGAAAAGAGCGCGTCGGTATCCGAGAAGGAAAGCTCCACTCCCGAGGCAAACGCATCTGCCGTGAGCGTCAGGCTGAAGCGGCGGTCGTCGCCGACTATCTCCGCCTTGATTTTCGGGTCAAGGAAGGCAAAGTTTTTCGGCTCGGTGAAAAGAAGCACTCCGCGCGAGACGACGCTCGTGCCCTCGCGTATGAGATATTCGAGGTATCTCTCCTTCTCGTATCCGAGGACGTAGCCCGAAAGGTCGCGCACGAAAAGTCTCGTCGATGCCGACTCGGGGGCGCGGATAGGCTCGGTAACTCCGTATATCTTATTGTTCCTGTTATCTAAAATCCTGTATTCTATCTCGCCGGTGAAATCGAGTCTTCTCTCGTTCGATACGAAGAAGCTGACCGCGCCGCCAACCGCCGTAGCGTAAACGAGGGTCTGCGTGAAGGCTCTTGCCGCAAGATAGTGAATGCTCTTCCATCTCGCCATAGAGTCGAGGCTCGACCCGTCGGCAAAGCCGTCCGTGCCGATAAAGGAGAATACCGCGCGCCTCGTGCGGTTTATTCTCGCCTCGGAGAGCCACCTCATTATTTCCCTTCCCGAGGATAAGCCCGATGCGTAAGCGAGCCCTGCCGTACTGCCTGCGTAGAGGAAGTCCTTTGCCGCCTGCATAACGAACGGAAGGGTGCTGCCGCCGACGGCGCGCTCCATTTCCTCGGAAAAGAGGTTTACGCCCTCGGGAAATCTTTCATGGAGCGTTCTTTCCGTCGGAAGGGCGGGTATCTCGGGATATTTCGGTCTTGCTTCGAGTATTGAAAAATCGAGCTCGGGATTTATGCTTCTTATTTCCTCTGCGACTTCCTCTATGCCGTCACCCAGACCGATAAGGTCGAGAAGTCCGATTGACGGGTGGTTTGACGAGCGAGCGATAACCGCCCTTTCCTCGTCGCCGAGCTTCGTAATCTCGTGTATAACCACTATTCCGTGCGAGTCGCACAGCTCGTAGAAGCGGTCGGGGAGAGAGGGTGTTCCGTCGGGGATAACGAGGGTGTTGAAATTAGCTCTCGCCGCCGAGGCTATAAGAGCTTCCATTTTTCTGTTCCTTACCTCGGGTGCGGCGGCGGTGCTGTGCCTGTAAACAGCACCCATAGGAAGAAATGGCGTTCCGTTTGCGTCAAGCAGCGAGCCGTCGGCGCTCTTAGAGGTCACGAGGGTGCGAAGCCCCACGCGCATCTCATAGGTGTCCTCGATTTCCTGCTCGCCGTAGAGATTGACGGTAAGCTTATATAAATTTTGCATTCCTATTCCGCGCGGCCACCAGTAGAGAGGGTCGTTTACGGTGATGCGCCCCTTGCCCTTGATGATACCTGCGTAATAAATATGACCTGCTCCCGATACGAGAGTCGCAACCGCGCGCACACCCTCCTGACCGAGGGTGGACACCTTTACCGAAAGGTTCATCTTCGCACCGTCACGCACCGTGCAGAGCGAAATGCGGTCGATAACCGCGCTGTCGGTTCTGATTATCTCCGCCTTGCCGTATATTCCTGCCTCGGCAGAGCTTCCGAACGCGAGCGAGAGGGTGTTCTTCCCTTCCTCGAGCGCGCCCTTTATATCTAATGTAAGGTCGCGGCGAAGTCCGTCGCTGCCGCCGAGCGTGTTCCCGTTTACCGAAACCGTCGAGGGCACCTGCAGGTCTGTAAGTCTCAAAAAAACGTATCTTGAGGCGAGTTCTTCCTTGGTGAAGGAAAGCTCAGCCTCGTAAACGACGCCCTCAGAGGATACTCTCTCTCTTACGCTCTCCGAAAAGGACGCAAGCGAAAAGGGCGGTGCGCACGGGGTGCGCTCGCCGCCTTCGAGTATAAGTGAGAATTTATCGAGGGTGTGTTTTACCATACAAGAGCTCCTTTTTTTGAGAGAGTTGTTGTAAATGGATGTTTGAAAAATCGCCTGGTTTGCAACCTTTAGTTTACAAATCCTATCTTTCTTCTGACTTTTGAGAGAATTCTTCTCGCGTAGTAGGACGCTTCCTCTGCACCGGATTTCATAACCGCCTCGAGGTGTGCCTTGTCTGCCATAAGACGGGCAAACTCCTCACGCACGGGTGCAAGACCGTCGGCACAAGCCTCTCCGACAGCAAGCTTGAACTCGCCGTAGCCGCGGCCCTCGAACTCGCGCTCGATTTCCTCTACGCTCTTACCCGTGAACGCGCGGTACACGGTTATAAGGTTGGATACGCCGGGCTTATCATCGGAGTACTTTATCTCGGCTCCCGAGTCGGTAACGGCTCTCTTGAACTTTCTTATTATATCGTCCTTGGAGTCAAGAATATAGACGACCGCGTTCGGGTTGGGGTCGGATTTCGACATCTTCGAGGTGGGGTCTGCAAGCGACATTATCTTCATAGTATCCTTCGAGATAAAGCCCTCGGGAACGGTAAAGGTGTCGCCGTATATCTGATTGAATCTCGCCGCAATATCGCGTGCAAGCTCAAGGTGCTGCTTCTGGTCTATACCCACGGGCACGACGTCGGTTCCGTAAAGGAGAATATCCGCCGCCATAAGCGAGGGGTAGGTAAAGAGGCCGGCGTTTATATTTTCTGCGTTCTTTGCACTCTTGTCCTTGAACTGAGTCATTCTCGAGAGCTCACCGAACATAGTATAGCAGTCGAGAATCCAGCCGAGCTCTGCGTGCGCAGGAACGTGTGACTGAACGAAAAGGGTGTTCTTCGTCTCGTCGAGGCCGCACGCCATATAGAGTGCAAGGGTCTCGTAGGTTCTGCGGCGAAGCTCCGCGGGCACCTGACGCACCGTTATCGCGTGAAGGTCAACCACGCAGTAAAAGGTTTTGTATTCCTCAGAGAAGCGTGAGAAATTCTTTATTGCTCCGAGGTAATTTCCGATAGTGAGGTTTCCCGAGGGCTGAACTCCCGAGAAAACGATTTTCTTATCGCCGTTCATAAAAAGCCGTCCTTTCAAAGCTATCCGTCTTACAAAATTATACAACTCACAGCCGAGTTTGTCAAGAAGAACTTTTTTCCGCCCCAAATTCGACGTATTTTTACGCGATATTCATAATAAAGTTTTTAAAATAACGAATTTGTTAACAATTTATTTATAATTATATGCTATAATATCCGAGTATTATTTTTTGAAATTCATTTATTTGGAGATGAAAATATGGTAAAAGCGGAAAACCTCGTAAAGAGGTACGGTGCGAATTACGCACTTAACGACGTCAGCTTTGAGATAGGAGAGGGCGAGATAGTCGGACTCCTCGGACCGAACGGTGCGGGTAAGAGTACGGCGATGAATATTCTCACGGGATACCTTTCCTCGACCTCCGGCGCGGCGTACATAAACGGAATAAACGTCCTTGAGGACCCCATCGCGGCAAAGAAGTTTATAGGCTTCCTTCCCGAGCAGCCCCCCGTATATCCCGATATGACGGTCAGGGAGTATCTCGAGTTCGTCTACGAGCTCAAATCCTGCGAGTTCGATAAAGAGGCTCACCTTGAGGAAATTCTCTCGGTGGTCAAGCTTACCGACGTTAAGGACAGGCTTATAAAGAACCTATCGAAGGGATATAGACAGAGAGTCGGAATTGCTCAGGCTCTTATAGGCGACCCCAAGCTCGTTATATTCGACGAGCCCACCGTAGGCCTTGACCCCAAGCAGATTCTCGAGGTAAGAAACCTTATCCGTACCCTCGGAAAGAGGCATACGGTAATC
>JAZOMD010000060.1:0-3579 GCA_045653745.1 Eubacteriales bacterium
GAGTATGTGGGAGAGAGCGAGTAGTAGGGGAGCTTATAGTTCTCGGCGATAGTGCGGATAAGCGTTGCGGCACTCTTCCAAGAGGGAAGCTTCTCGCCAAGGAAGGCGTGGAATACAGTACCCGAGGTGTAGAGGGTCTGAATGTCGTCCTGAACGTCAAGAGCCGCGAAAATATCGTCGGTATATCCAACGGGAAGGTTGGAGGAGTTGGTGTAGTAGGGAGTCTCGCCGTTCATAACGTCAGCCGCGGTGATGATGTCGGGATAGCGGCGAAGGTCGTGCTTTGCAAGACGGTAGGTGGTGGACTCTGCAGGGGTTGCCTCGAGGTTGTAGAGGTCGCCGTACGCCTCCTGATAGTCGGAGAGGCGCTCTCTCATATGGTTGAGAACCTCCTTGGTGAACTCCTGAGTCTCCTTGCTCGTCATATCCTTCTTAAGCCACTTTGCGTTGAGACCAACCTCGTTCATACCGATAAGACCGATAGTCGAGAAGTGGTTTGCAAAGGTGCCGAGGTAACGCTTGGTGTAGGGGTAAAGTCCCTCGTCGAGAAGCTTGGTGATAACCGTTCTCTTTATCTTAAGAGAGCGAGCAGATATATCCATCATACGGTCAAGGCGCTTGTAGAAGTCTGCCTTGTCGGTCGCAAGATATGCAATTCTAGGCATATTGATGGTAACAACGCCGACCGAGCCGGTGGACTCACCCGAGCCGAAGAAGCCGCCCGACTTCTTACGGAGCTCACGAAGGTCAAGACGAAGACGGCAGCACATCGAACGAACGTCCGAGGGCTCCATATCCGAGTTGATGTAGTTGGAGAAGTAGGGAGTACCGTACTTTGCGGTCATCTCGAAGAGGAGCTTGTTGTTCTCGGTCTCCGACCAGTCAAAGTCACGGGTGATGGAGTAGGTGGGGATAGGATACTGGAAGCCTCTGCCGTTAGCGTCGCCCTCAATCATAGTCTCGATGAACGCCTTGTTTACCATATCCATCTCTGCCTTACAGTCCTTATACTTGAAGTCCATCTCCTTGCCGCCTACGATGCAGTTAAGCTCTGCAAGGTCAGCAGGAACGGTCCAGTCAAGGGTAATGTTCGAGAAGGGAGCCTGAGTGCCCCAACGAGAGGGGGTATTTACGCCGTAAATGAAGGACTCAATGCACTTCTTTACCTGGTCGTAAGAATGATTGTCAACCTTTACGTAGGGAGCAAGGTAGGTATCGAAGGAGGAGAACGCCTGCGCGCCTGCCCACTCGTTCTGCATTATACCGAGGAAGTTTACCATCTGGTTGCAAAGAGTAGCAAGGTGCTTTGCAGGTGCGGAGGTAATCTTGCCCGTTACGCCGCCAAGACCCTCTTGGATAAGCTGCTTAAGAGACCAGCCTGCGCAATAGCCCGTAAGCATCGAGAGGTCGTGGATATGAACGTCTGCGTTTCTGTGCGCGTTCGCAATCTCGTCGTCGTAAATCTCGGAGAGCCAGTAGTTAGCGGTGATAGCACCCGAGTTGTTGAGAATAAGTCCGCCTACCGAGTAGGTAACGGTGGAGTTTTCCTTAACTCTCCAGTCGGTAACCTTTACGTAGCTGTCCACGATAGACTTGTAGTCAAGCACGGTGGACTTCATATTACGGAGCTTCTCTCTCTGACGGCGGTAAAGAATATACGCCTTAGCAACGTCGTCGTAGCCTGCCTGAATAAGCACCGACTCAACGCTGTCCTGAATATCCTCGACGCTTATGTGATGATCCTTGATCTTCGGCTCGAAGTCTGCCGTAACCTTAAGAGCAAGGAAATCTATTATATTTGGGTTGTAATCTCTTTCCTGGGCGTCAAACGCCATAGTAATAGCTTCGGAAATCTTTTTGAGGTCAAAATCGGCAACCTTGCCGTCTCTTTTAAGTACCGTATACATAAAATTTCTCCTGTCTTTAAAATTCTTCAAAATATGGTGCCTATATAGCATACCATATTTTGTGTCATTTGTCAACAGGAGAAACACAAAATATTGAGTTTTTTTAAATTTTTCGCACTATATATAGTTTATTAACCGCGAATTTGTGCAAGCGGAACAAATTCTCTTGCAATTTTCAGAAGTTCGTCCATTTCTGCCGCGGAATATCCCGACATCCCCTCCCCGATGATGTCGCCCGAGTCGGCGAAGGGCTGAAGAAAGAGCGATACTCCCCCTCCGAGCCAGCGGCATATGCTGCGGATATCCTCCTCGGTGTGAAGCTCTCTTACTACCGTGGTGCGGAACTCGAATGGCACCTTGCCCTCTTTAAGCAGCTCCACGCTTTTTTCTATTTTGGATATATCAAGAGAGGATAGACCTGCGGTCTTTTCATACTTCTCCTTTGAATTTTTTATATCCATAGCCACGTAGTCGAGAAGCCCCCCGTCGATAAGAGAGGAAAGCACCTCGGGGCGATAGCCGTTTGTATCAAGCTTTACCGCATATCCGCGCGCACGTATTTCCTTAATAAAGGTAGGAAGCTCGGGATAGAGAGTCGGCTCGCCGCCGCTGATACATACGCCCTCGAGCATACCGCGCCTTTTATCGAGAAAGGCAAAAAACTCCTCGATGGATATTTCATCTCCCTCTCTCTCGGGGATAACGAGAGATGCGTTATGACAGAACGGGCAACGGAAGTTGCAGCCGCCGAGAAAGACGGTAGCCCCGATTTTCTCGGGGAAATCAAGAAGCGTGAGCTTCTGAAGACCTTTTATCCTCATCACTTCGTAGCCTTTGCTTCAACGTACTCGCATACGTCTCCGACGGTCTCAAACTTAACGAACTCGGTGAATCTGAAGCCAAAGCGATTTTCGATTTCCATCGACATCATCATAAGCGCAAGAGAATCAAAGCCGAGATCCTCTACAAGACGGGTAGACGCGTCAACCGAATCTACGTCGGTATCGGGAAGAACCCTTCCTATTACTTCTTTAAGCTTTTCAAGCATAATAAAGTCCTCCAAAATTATCTATTATATTTTTTTGACGTACGCACGGCGCTTCTTATGCCTTCGCGCATCGAAATATTTCCACTGAGCTATAACGGCGCTGTTGGTTTCAAGGTTGAGGTTAGTCTCGCACTTCTCTATCTTACCAGAGCAAAGCATTTCGGCAATACCGTCGATAAGCACCGCGTTAATTCCCGAGCCTTGATATTCCGGGCGTACCGCAACCAGACCGAGATCCATAACCTTCGGCTTCCTTGCAAGGCGGAGAAGCTTTATAAGCGCAGGGAGAGTAAGTCTTCCGCCGCTTTTTTTGAACGCGTCGCCTACCGAGGGGAAGCAAAGCCCGAACGCCACTACCCTATCGTTTTCATCGCAGATGAAGACGGCAAGCTCGATATTGACAAGCAGGATAAACTGAGAGATAATATTCTTTCTTTCCTCGGGCGTCAGCGGCACCGTGCCGTAGAGCTTCGAGTAGCATTCGTCAAGGCAGTCGAAGAAGCTGTCGCCGTATTTTTTTATGTATGCCTTTTTTGAAATATTTGCGGTGGGAGCAATATGGAGCTTATTGAGCTCAAGCGCGCGCTCGGCAACTCTCTTTAGCATCTCGTTACGCTGCTTCGG
>JAZOMD010000061.1:0-3315 GCA_045653745.1 Eubacteriales bacterium
CGGCGGAAAGAAGCTTATCTACAACTTTATCTCGATGCCCCTCGTTGCCCTCACCGACCTCGCAGAGCTCGGAAAGACCGAGCCTCTTTACAGAGAGCTTGCAAAAATCGTTGAAGCTAACAACGGTATGTGGTGCAAAGAGGCAGAGAAATACCTTCTTGCAAACGCAAAGGCTATCTAATTAAAAAAACCAAGACGGCTCTGACTGAATATCGGGGCCGTCTATTTACTTTTGCCCGTTTTTGGGTATAATAGTTTACAAAACAAGCTAAGGAGCTCCTATGCAATACAGAGCAAACGAAAACAGATACGCCAAATCCGAGTATAAAAAATGCGGTGAGAGCGGTCTTAAGCTGCCGAGAATATCGCTTGGACTATGGCACAACTTCGGTGAGGCGGCAGACTATGAAAATATGAAGAGATTGTGCTTTTGTGCTTTTGAAAGCGGCATTACGCACTTCGATTTAGCCAACAATTACGGTCCGCCCGAGGGAAGCGCTGAAATAAATTTCGGTACAATTCTGCGCGAAGAAATGCGCGCGTACCGCGACGAGATGGTTGTCAGCACGAAGGCGGGGTATTATATGTGGCCGGGCCCCTACGGAGACCACGGAAGCAAGAAATACCTCGTCGCGAGCCTCGACCAAAGCCTTCTTAGAATGGGGCTTGACTACGTGGATATTTTCTACCATCACAGAATGGACCCCGAGACGCCGCTATACGAGACTATGTGGGCTCTGGACGGGATAGTGAAGAGCGGAAAGGCTCTCTATATAGGACTTTCAAACTACGACGGAAAGACTATGAAAAGGGCTGCGGATATTCTCCGCGAGCTTCACTGCCCTTTTATCATAAATCAGAACAGATATTCTATCCTTGATAGGACCGTCGAGGAAAACGGACTTCTTGAAGGCGCGATTTCTGAGGGAAAGGGCGTTATAGCCTTCAGCCCACTTGCGCAGGGGCTTCTTTCCGACCGCTATCTTAAAGGAATTCCCGACGACAGCCGTATCAGAACCGACGGTAGATTTTTAAAGGAAAGCTCCCTCTCGACAGAAATGCTCGAGAAGATACGGAAGTTAAGCGCAGTAGCAGCCGAGAGAGGACAGAGCCTCGCACAGATGGCGCTTTCCTGGGTAGCCGCCCGCGACGGTGTCACGAGCGTGCTTATCGGTGCGTCAAGACCCGAGCAAATCACCGAGAACCTCAAAATGACCGAAAACCTCGCCTTCTCCCCCGATGAGCTCCGTGCAATAGACGAAATAGCCCTTTAATACAAAAGCCCCTTGCTGTAGATATTTCTCTACCTCAAGGGGTTTTGTATTCTTTTTATTCAACGTCCGTTTTTATGGATTCAGTTCGTTTCGGTACGTTTTTTAAGATACTGCCATTTACACAGGTGCTGATTATCGGTTCTTGTAATCCTTACCGATAGTAAGAGCCTTCATGTTAAGCTCCGTGAGCGCCGCCTTCTTGGGGGGCACGAGCTTATCAACAACATCTGCAGTTCCGTCGAAGGAAAGCTCGGGGTGATTTTCAAGAAGGTGACCTACGATAATCATATTGGCAAGAGTGCCTATTCCCTCGTCCTTTGCAAGCTGGGTTGCAGGAATATAGAACACCTCAACGTCGGTACGCGAAACCTTCGCATCTATAAGCGAGGAGTCAACGTATATCTGACCGCCGGGTACGACGGTATCGACGTACTTTGCAAGAGAGGGGCCGTTCATAGCTATAAGAACGTCGGGCTCGGTGATGATGGGCGAGCCTACGGGAGAGTCGGAGAGGATAACGTTACAGTTAGCGGTACCTCCGCGCATCTCGGGGCCGTAGGAAGGGAGCCAGGAGACCTGAAGGTCCTCGGTAAGGCCCTTATATGCAAGGAATTTTCCCGAGAAAAGTATTCCCTGTCCGCCAAAGCCTGCAATAAGAATCTCTGTGGTTTTCATAATTACTTTTCCTCCTCCTTTGCGGCAGATCTGTCCTTAAATACGCCGAGAGGATAGTAAGGAAGCATATCGCTCTCAATCCACTTAAGAGCCTCCTCGGGAGTCATACCCCAGTTGGTGGGGCAGGACGAAACGACCTCTACGAGCGAGAAGCCCTTGCCCTCTACCTGATTCTGGAAAGCCTTCTTTATAGCCTTCTTTGCGTTCTTTACGTTCTTTACGTTGTTTACGGCAACACGGGTTACGTACTCTGCACCCTCAAGGGTAGCGAGCATTTCGCTGACGCGAATAGGCCAGCCGCAAGCCTTTACATCTCTGCCGTAGGGAGAGGTCTGAGTAACCTGACCGGGAAGGCTGGTGGGAGCCATCTGACCGCCCGTCATACCGTAAATTGCGTTGTTTACGAAGATAACGGTGATAATCTCGGTTCTTGCAGCAGAGTGAACGGTCTCTGCCATACCGATAGACGCAAGGTCTCCGTCACCCTGATAGGTAAACACGATATTCTCGGGGCGAGAGCGCTTGATACCGGTAGCAACCGCAGGTGCTCTGCCGTGAGGTGCCTCTATCATATCGCATGCAAAATAATCGTACGCCATAACTGCGCAGCCAACGGGGGCAACGCCTATTGCCTTACCCTCGATACCGAGCTCGTCCATAACCTCGGCTACAAGACGGTGGATAATACCGTGAGGGCAACCGGGGCAATAGTGGAAGGGCGCGTCGGTAAGTGCCTTGGGTTTTTCAAATACTACTGCCATAATCAAACTCCTTTCACTGCGTTACGGATAGACTCGAGCACCTCGTCGGGGCTGGGAATCATACCGCCGCAACGGTTACAAAGAAGAACGGGCTTCTTGCACTCGGTGGCAAGTCTTACGTCCTCTATCATCTGACCCATGCTGAGCTCTACCGAGATAAAGGTATCTACCTTATCGAGAGCCTTCTTGAAGGGTGCTACGGGGAAGGGCCAAAGGGTGATGGGTCTGATAAGGCCTACCTTGATACCCTCGCTTCTTGCGGCAGCAACCGCGTTCTTTGCTACTCTGGAAGCAATACCGAAGGCAACGACACAGATTTCTGCATCGTCCATCATATACTCCTCCCACATAGCCTCGTTTTCCTCTATCGCTTTGTACTTCTCAAAGCGCTCGAAGTTTTTAGCCTCGAGCTCGTCGGGCTTAAGGTAAAGCGAATTTACTACGTTATGAGGGCGCTTACACTCGGTACCCGTAAGAGCCCAGGGCTTCTCGTAGGTAGTCGTCTCGCCGTCCTCGAAGGTTATAGGCTCCATCATCTGACCGATAGTACCGTCTGCAAGTATCATAGAGGTAACGCGATACTTGTCTGCAAGGTCGAAGCCCTT